>JBLFWZ010000001.1:0-90816 GCA_047611905.1 Gammaproteobacteria bacterium
CGAGTTGCCGTCGGGTGCGGTACTCAATGCGCGGATCACTGAATACCCGGTTCCGAAGACGCCCTCATTGCCACACGATCTAGCGATCGGACCGGATGGACGGGTGTGGGTTACGGCGTTTTATAATGATGTTATTTGGGCGCTCGATCCGGCGAGCGGTGAGACAACGCCGTATCCCGTGAATGAGAAGCCAGAAGTAATGGGGCAAGTGCGCGCATTGAGTTTCGACAGCGACGGCATGCTGTGGGTATTGCTTGGCGGCACGCAATCGGTGGTTCGATTAAACCCCAAAGACGGCGCCATCGAGACATTTGCCGTTGGTATGTATCCACACAGCATCGAGGTAGATTCGACGGGGAAGCTGTGGTTTAACGACTATATCTCGAATCAAGAACGGATCGGCAGCATCGATCCGGTTAATGGCAAACTTGAGCTATTCGATATGCCGAGTGCGGGTCTCACGAAGGAACAAGGCTTACCGTTGTTATACGGTTTGCAGATTGATCGAGATGATATTGTCTGGGGGACGATGCTGGCAGCGAATAAAATATTTCGCTTCAATAGCAAAGACAAATCGGCGCAGTTATTCGACATGCCTAGCCCGAACTCAGGGCCACGCCGTCCGGGCATTGCGCCAGACGGTTCTATCTGGATCCCGGAGTTCAATACAGGAACGGTGACCCGCTTCGATCCGTTATCGGAAACCTTCGAGCGTCACGAATTCGGTTTATCGAGCTTAGGACTCTACGACGTCGCGGTCGATCAACAATCCGGCCATGTTTGGGCTGCCGCGTCCTTAGGTAGCGCTATGTTGCGTTTGGATCCGAAAACCGGCGAGCAAGACGTCTTCCCGTTCCCGACGGAACCCGGCTACCCTCGGCACATTGCAATCGATCCGAATAACGGCGACGTGTGGACGACGCTTTCCTCGATGCCCGATGCCGAACCCAAAATCGTCCGCATCGAACTATCAGGAGGTTCGAAATAAATTGGGCGCTTTTTGAAAAACTGACATTCGTTGAAAAAACCTCGAATCGCGCGCTGCTTGTAGCGTGCGACACGCCCGCAGTCGTAACGTCGGCGCTAAATGCTACCGATAGCCGGGCTAATTTAGCAGCTCTTCGGCCGCTTCCAGCAAGTAAAGGAACGCTGTTGCTTCATCATCGAATTCGCCGTCGGCAAATGTATCCAACCAAGCGCTAGTCGCATCGGCGAGCGAGGTGAGCGCTTTCTTCAGCAAGCGTTTGTCCTTCGCGCTAGCGCGTTCCACAAAATAGTGACGCGAGGAATCGTCGCCTATACCCCACTTCAGAGCAAGTGGAACGAGCCCACGTAGTTCTTCGGGTACCCGCGTCGGATCGACGTTTATTGCATTGCGATATTGGCTCGCCACTTGCTCTTCGGACAAAGACTCGGATGCGCTCCGCTTTGCGCATCAATTTGTCTTCGCATGGCACTGCCGGATTACTAGAGATCGTGAACGGTAGATGGCCAGGTATCGTTCGCGGTGTCGATTCTCCTTCGAGCGATTCCCAATCTCTATCATCCCCCCCTCGAGCGCAATTTGGGCTGCATAGTAGAAGAACCTCGGATCCTTATCGTTAAGCGTAATCGCTTGCCGAATCGCTTTCTTCGCGGCGTCCATATTGCCGAGTCGGTAGTGCACGATGCCAAGCAGGCCCCACGACTCGATATCCCTTGGCGCGATAGCTTGTGAGCCAGCTAAGGCCGCGACTGCTTCTTCCATGGGACCTGGGTAGAGCATCCGATTTAGATACCAAACCATCAATGCGAGGGTGAATCGCACGCTAGGATTAGACGCATCGAGACTGGCTAGTTCGCGATACCGCGACAAGATCAGTTCTCGTTCCCTGAAACGTAAACGATCCCACTGTGCGAACTGTTGGATGGTCAACCCATCGTCGCCAAAGTAGGCGCTCATATCGTAGTTGGAGTAGCAACTGAAATATTTCATGTCGCCATGGAATACTGCGAAGGCGAAATGTGTCGCGTCTTCTTCTTCGTAGGTCCACAAGCTGTATGCAGTGTCCTCGACCGCCACCGTTACGTCATGTCTCAGCGAGATTTCTCTCGTGTTCAAACAATGACCGAAGCATTGCACGTACGAGCGCAATCTTTTCTCAATCGTTGCACTATCGACCTCGCGCGGGTGGTTCGCGGCCCCCAAGGTCACGGGAGTTGCGCGCATGTCTGCCAGGCTCAAGTGCGATTCCATGAAGTTTTGATCCATAATTCTCGGAAGACTATTCGTAGTCACCATTGAGTGTTCTTGGCGGAATCCAATCGGTGAATACTCTCGCGATGTTCATCCTCTGAGTGCACAAAATGTGGTTGGTGCAGGCACCATTGTCAATGGTAGCGGTCACGCATTCCATAACGGAACGACGGGCAGCAGAGTTCGGTGTTTTTGGAATTGTCGACTTTAGCGTCAATTATGCGCCGACGCGTGGCTAAGTGTCGCACGTCTAAGGATGGAAAAATTCGCAGAAAGCGACGTTGTCAGGTAGGGTCCGATGAGCATCTTTCACGTTCTAATACCCGCAAAGGAGCACGAGCTTGAGTGACATAATCTGGCTTGAAAATGAAAGGGCGCAGCACCGAGAATTCGTTGGTGGCAAGGGTGCGAATTTGGCCCGCATGCGTTCGGTAGGTTTAGCTGTCCCGCCGGCATTTGTAGTACCGACCGACAGCTATCGTGAATTCATTGAGATTTCCGGCCTCGTAACGCTTATCGATTCCACCGCCGGTGCGCTTGATTACGAAAACGCGATCAAACTAGAGCGCGACACGGCCGACTTACGCGCGCACTTCTTGAATGCCGAGATGCCAGTAGCGATTCAGTCAATCGTCTTGGCGGCGTACGCAGAATTGGGCGGGACAGGAACGTATGTCGCCGTGCGATCATCAGGCACCGCGGAAGATACCGCCGAAGCGTCGTTTGCAGGCTTGCACGATACTTACCTCGATACACGCGGTGAGGATGAATTAATCCTCGCAATTATACGCTGCTGGGCGTCGCTGTGGAGCGCGCGCGCGACCGCTTATCGGCACACGATGGGGTTCGAACATCGGCACGCCGAGCTTGCAGTTGTCGTGCAAACGATGATCGAGGCGCAAGTTGCCGGTGTGATGTTTACAGCCAACCCACTCACTGGAACAACTGGCGAGACCGTAATCAACGCGAGTTGGGGACTTGGGGAATCGGTTGTATCCGGTGTGGTTACGCCGGATGAATTCATTCTCTCGAATTCAGACCTCAGCCTTCGCCGATATTCCTTAGGCGACAAACGTAGTGAGATTGTCCGCGACCCAGCGTCGAGTTCGGGTACGGTCTCGCGTGAAGTCGCGGTCGCGATCCGCGACACGCCTTGTCTCGACGCCGAGCAACTAGAGCAGCTCGGTGCGATCGGTAAGCAAGTCATGTCGCATTACGACGACTTGCCGCAAGACATCGAATGGGCTTACGCAGACACGAAATTCTATGTTCTTCAGTCGCGCGATGTTACCGGAATGACATTTGCTTGGGACGAAGATGTAGACCGCTGGCAAAAATCACCAGACGAGGAACAGACGGTCTGGTCGCGCTCTTTCGCAGACGAGTGGTGGACGGGGGCGGTAACACCGTTGTTTTATTCCGTGCGTGCACAAGGGCAAACCGGCTGCCACGAGAGCGCGTTAAAAGTGATGGGTTTGAATGCCGAGGCGGGGCAGCGGATATTTAAATATTACCAGGCCGAGGTGTATTGGAACGCGTCATTAGAGCAGCGCGAAGCACGGCAATTTATTCCACGTTTTCTGCGCTCACCGGCGGCGCTAGGCCGCGTACCACCAGCTTGGTGGGAAGATACGATTCAGGCGCCGTTCTCCTGGTTCGGTTACGCGAATCTTATTCGACGGCTAATGGCCGAAGGTATGGGGCCATCGAAATGGATCGACACGGTTTACGCAGATCTCCGTAATAGAACCGCAGACGCAGACGGCCTGAGCTTTGACGCGATTGGCGAGCTTGATGACGCGGCGCTCGAACAATACCTTGAATCGCGGATTGAATATTTCATCGAATTCAATCGTCGGCAATGGGCCGGATTTTTTATTTACGCGCCTGGGTTATTACTGTTCTTGGGAGACGTATTGAATCGCTGGTACACCGGATCGAATCAACACGCCTATGCCGATCTGCTGACTGGATTACCCCAGCAAACGGTGACCTTACTGGAAAACGAGCAGTTGTGGCACTTGGCACAAATGGTTCGTAATTCGGAAAGTTTGCAAAATCTCTTCGACGAAAATCCAGGCGGGTCGTTCTTTGAAGTAGCTGCGTCGCACGCGGATGGGCAAGCATTTACGAACGCCTACGCAGCATTTATGCGCGAACACGGACACCGTGGCCAGGCCGATCGCGATTTTTGGTTTCCGCGTCGGATCGAAAATCCGGAAGGCGATTACAACGCATTTAAAGTCATCTTAAGTTCTCCTTCAACGACGAGTCCTGCTGCCGCAGAAGAGTCGACTCGGATCGTACGAGAGTCCGCCATCGACGAGATTCACGCGAACCTACGCGGTCAATTCTTTGGCCTCGCGAAACTCAAGATCTTCAAACTTGTTCTCCATCACGCATATCGTTTCCTACAGGTGCGCGACGATGAACGCCACTACATCGATCGGATCACATGGTCCAAAAAGAAAGCGCTACTCGAAATCAGTCGTCGGTTGTTCGAGCGTGGTGCACTGGACAAGAGCGACGATTATTTTTTCTTGAGTAAAGACGAGCTTTACGAACTACTGAATGGTCGGCGTGATGAACGGCTTACGCGCGCCAAAATAACCGGTCGTCGAATCAACTTTGAACGCTTCGATAAGAAACTCGTGATTCCACCTGCCTTCTTGAAAAGCGGTGAGAGTATCAATCTAGAAGAACAAAGTGATGAGCATGCCGAGATGGACGGTGTGCTGCGTGGGCTTGGTACAAGCCGCGGAACCATTACCGGACCCGCACGAATCATCAAGAGTTTGGAGGAAATCGGTCGGCTCAAGCAAGGCGACATATTGGTCTGTCAGGCCACCGATCCAGGATGGACCCCGGTATTTCTTGTTATTGCGGGCCTGGTGCTCGAAACCGGTGGCATGCTTGCCCACGGCTCGTGTCTTTCGCGCGAATACGGCTTACCCGCCGTACAGCTTCGTAATGCCATGAATCTGATTACCGAGGGCACTATGATCACGGTCGACGGCGAGACTGGCTCCGTTACAGTTCAATAATCGATACTCCTGCAGCACCCATACTGGTTTATTTCTAACGCTTAATGACGAAGATGGGGATCTGTCTCGAGGTCTTGGCCTGATAGGCTGTGTAGGGTGGGAACACCCGCACCATGGCGGCCCATAGTCTGGCGTGTTCCGTGCCTTCGGCGAGCGTCGCATGTCCCTCGAATGTATCCGAACCGATTTGCACGATAACCTTTGGTTCGGCGAGTAGATTGAAGTACCAGCTCGGATGGGTGTCGGCGCCCCCTTTGGAACCAACGATCAAGTAGTTGTCCCCGTCAACCCCGTAGAGCAGCGGATGGGTAACCAATTTCCCCGATCGTCGTCCACGAGCCGTTATTAACAAGCACGGTTGCGCCTGCGAACCGCCAACCTCAGTCGCGTCCCACAGATGTCCCTGCCGTCCGTTCGAAGCTTGATAGTCCTCCAGATGATCGGCTATCCAACGCGGTAGTGCGCCTGTTTTCAATTCGCGTAGTGTGTCGTCGACATCGATATCGGCCATAAAGCATCCCTCCTAGGTTAGAGGAACATGGTAGATTATTAATTCAGCGAGCGGTACGGAAAAGTTTGCTTTTCGGACATCGAGAACAATGAATACCGTGATTGGGATAATCGTACGAGCGGCTATATCTATAGGGGAAGCGAGTGATGGATTTTGGAATATGTGTGGCCTCGCGGGTCACTGACATTGACTACATCGTGCGCGCCGAGCAACTCGGGTATAGCCACGCCTGGTTGGCGGATTCGCAAATGATCTGGTCGGATTGCTATGCGGCGCTTGCTTTGGCTGCAGTTCGGACTTCGAAAATAAATTTGGGTACGGGTGTTGCCGTTTCGGGCACTCGATCGGCGCCGATTAATGCGGCGAGTATCGCGACGATTAATGAGTTGGCTCCGGGTAGAACATTCTTCGGCATCGGCACGGGTAACACCGCGATGCGGGTGATGGGTCAAGCACCACATCGGATTCAACAGTTCGATGAATATCTCGATACCTTACGCCCGTTGTTACGCGGTGAAGAATCTGAATTTGAGGGCCAACCGATCCGACACATCATGCCGGACGATGGTTTCGTTAATTTTTCCGATCCAATCCCGCTTTATATTTCCGGCTTCGCGCCACGCTCGTTAGGCCTAGCGGGCAAACATGGCGACGGCGCGGTGCTCGCGACGTTACGCAATCCGGGTGTCTTGGAGAATCTCTGGTCGATGATCGAGGCAGGCGCGACGGCTGTCGGTCGCGTGATTGAGAGAGATAAGTTCTACATGACAGCGTTGACGGCGATTGCGCTTCTCGAGCCCGGGGAAAAGATTGATTCTCCGAGGGTCAAACACGAATGCGGCGCAATGGGAATATCCGCCTTACATTACGCCTACGACCAGTTTCGCAATTTCGGTAAAGCGCCACCTAATTGGGCGCGCGATGTGTGGAGCGAATACTGTGCGTTGCTAGACCAATTCCCCGCCGACAAGCGCCACCAGCGAATCCATGCGGGTCATAGTTGCTGGGTTCTGCCGGAAGAAGAAAAATTCTTAACCGAAGCGGTGTTAAACGCAAGTTCGATGATTGGAACGCGTGAACAATTAATCGAGAGAATAAGTGATCTTAAGGCTGCGGGCTTAGATCAAATTATGATGCTGCCTAATTTCGATCCCCGTTTCGATGTATTAGAGAAGACAGCCAAAGCCCTCATTGGAAACGTTTAGTCAATGCGCGCGGATCGGGAAGTATCGATCATTGCACTGGACGCCTATCGATTTAACGCGTTGGACTCCTACGTTCGCCTAACGCTAGCCGGGTTATTATTGTTCACGATAGGTGAGTTTTTCCGCTATGAGTAGTAACGAACCAAAGCCATCCAACCCGGATCGCGAGCGTGGATTTCTCATGATCGCGGATATGGAAAGCTCGACATTAAGTAAGTTTGTGTTGAGTGAACGAGACGCTTTTGATGCATTGCGCGAGCACAATCGTATCGTGATGACACATTGTCGTTCGGCAAGCCCGGTCCAAGGGCTGGTATTAAATTCGCTCGGCGATGCGGTGGTAGCGAAATTTCCGATGCTAGCTGCGCACCCTGGCGAGGCACTGACAAGCTGCATGAGTGCCGCGCTCGCGATCGTTAATGCATTCGAATGTCTGTCGTCGATTGCGACCATCACCGGTGGAGAATTTAGACTACGCACGAAATTACTACTGCAGAGTTACGACGCTTTTAGTTACGGCCGTCGCAGCGCAGACACGGAACTTGCTGAAGAGTTAGTCGGGGAAGATATTGATCTCGCGTTTCGACTCGCGCCAGTTTCGTGGCGCCTTCAAGTATTAGTTACCGATGCGTTTATGAAAGCGCTCCTAGAGAACTCGACATCGGCGAGCTCTGTAGGCCACGACACGCAAGCGCTGCTCGATGAGGCCCACCATTCAAGGCATTCCAATGCGCACACGGTTGAACCGCTGCAAGGTATCGCGCACGCATTTCAGATCGCAGCGTTAGAATACTGGATCACGGACGCGCGTGAGATCGCCCGCCTAAAAGGTATCAAGGGTGCTGGCCGCGTGTTCGCGTTGGCGTTCGAGTCGCCGACTAGTCTCATCTCGAGAGGTGAACGACAACGACTCACGATTAAGGTGCGCCAGAATCGTCATGCCGTGATCCTGGCAAGCATTTCGTTAGCGCAAAACCTAAACGAAAACTACATCGGACACGTCGTAGAAAAATTGCGTGACGTAACAAACGGCAATCGACTCGATAGCGAGCTGACTTTGTTAGCAGCAGCCAAAATCTATGGTGAGTACGATTATTTTTTTCGTGTTTCTTGCATCGACGACGAATCGCTTACGCGTTTTTTTGATGCAATTCACGCCGATTCAATCGGCGTTAGCCATGTCGAGGTTCGATCAATTGTTTCTAATCGGCTGGTAGTGACGCGGCAATATGAGCGGATATTCGCGCGTTTCCACGGACGTCCGCATGTGATCATACTAACTTGGTTTGAGCGTGCGCGAGATCGTGATTTATTCGCCGAGTTAGAATCTTTGCTTGAAAGTAACGACAAGGCCCCTCGCACTGTGGAACTGCTGGAGGTTGGAGAAGTTATTCATCACACGCCAGTCTACGCAGTATTCTTGTGCGAGAGCCTAGCGGACTATGCTGCGTTTTTTTCCGAACACGGATTTAGTCCTACAGCTTGCCGCTCGCACCTTGGACACGTAGAACGACCATCAGATGCGCAGCTACGCTATAGCCTGATGGACGGCATTTATATGCCGCGCACGATGTCCGGCGCGGAATAATCCGATTACTCTTGAGATTGACTCTGAAGGGTCAGTACCCTTTAAGGCAGGCTAAACCGACCGCTTCCATCCGTCGAGTTAAAGGGTAGCGATCCTTTTAGTTCAGGGATTGAGAGTTCGTCGATAGTCGATCAGGAATTGCTATCAGCTGGCAGGTCCTGTCATTGCGCTTAAGCGCCGAGCTCCAAACAACAAGCCGGCAGTGATCGAAGTGCAAATAGCGAGGCCCGCGGTAAATCCGCCGGTAAAGTCATACAACATGCCGATTGCCAGTGGTCCTAACATACCGCCAAATTCCGCAGCCGCGAAAAACAGTCCGGCTGCTGTTCCCGCATAACGATCACCAACCCCGGGTAATTCGACTAAGGTTAATACCAGCACCGTCATGATTGTTGCGCGTGCGGTTCCTTGCAGCATGAGCCCTGCGAAAAGAACGCTTCTACTTTCAAATTGCAATGCTAAGGTCGCGAGGAGCAAGGCCGAACACAAACCCGCTAAGATCAGAAATCGGCGTTTTGGGGTCGCGAGACGCGGGATCGTGAGCGCCGCAACGATCCCAACAATCGTCGGGATTGTCGCCCAGTAACCCGCCAACTCGTGGCTCATGTCGTAGTTAACTAGAAGTTGCGGCAGCCAGTTCATCAGACCGTGGCTGATCATGAACACACCGACGCTCATCCATAAGATGACGCGCACGGCAGGTTCGGCGAGCAAGCTCGCAATCACCCTTCGATGAGGTAGCGGTGCTTCGTCGTGGATACGGTCGGTTTGTTCTCTGATAGAAGGCAAGGAGGCGAGTAACCACCAGACGATGCCTGCGGCTACTGCAACCGCTGCCCAGAGCACGAATAAAGGACGCCACTCGTTATTAAAAAGCGGCAGAAAATACGGATGCGTTAGCGACAGCGAGCAGATGCCGCCGATCGAAGGGCCCGTGACGTAGATGCCCATCGCGAAACCACGTGAACTGCCCTCAAACCAATTCGCGATTACCTTCGGTGCGCCGGCCGATATGATCGGTCCACCGATACCGAAAATCATGACGGCAAGCAACATGCCGAGATAATCGTCGGCAATACTTCGACCCCATGCAGAGGCGGCAATCGATAGGGCGCCGAGTAATAGAGCCCAGCGCATACCAAGCCGATCGAGTAGAAAGCCGCATGGAATTGCCGCTGCGATGAACACCAGCTGCCATGCACCCATGATGCTGCCCATTGCGGTATGGCCAATATCGAGATCGAGTTCGATTCGATCGACCAATGGAGCGAGACTGGTTGCGATAAGACCAAAGGCCGCATAGATCACCCACACTCCGAGCAGCACGAGCCAGCGTTGAGGATGCGGTTGGGCCATCAAATGTTATGCAGCGAGGCCTAGCCGGCCACTTTTATGCGGTAGCGAAGCTGTTTCGATTCCAGGACCGTTGTGGCGCTAAGCGGCGGGAGTGATGCTGGGTTGTTCATTGTGATCGCTGTTCAAGGTGCCGGTATGACTTCGCTTTGGACCAGGCAGACACCGTCGTTCGAGCGCCGCTCAAAACAGCGCCGACTCAACGGATTGTGGTTAAGCTAGTAATTTTGATCGGGCGAATTTCGTTGACGCAGGTTCGCGTCCAAGCGCGCGACCTTGTTCGACAGCCCATTGTACAAACTCGGCATTACTTGAGGCGACTCGCCCGTCGTCCAAGACGGCTCGGTCTTCAAACCCTACCCGAACGTGCGCGCCGTCGGCGATTGCGAACCTTGCGATATCGAAAACAGAATTTTCGATGCCGTGTGCCATATATAGCGCATCTGGAAACACCTCGTGTGCGGATTCAGTTAAGAAACGATAACTTCGTTCGTTACCGGGCATAATTTGAAAACCGTCGCCAAACGATCCACCGAACTCGAGCAACAAGTAACGCGGTGACTCTAACAGGCCATCTTGAACCAGCATCACGACGCTAGATAAGAAACCCGTATCGAGTGCGGTAGGCTCAATCGCGATCCCACGCTCAGTGCAAACCTCAATGATTGCTTGTATATCGGCGTAACTGTTTGGGATCACCAAGGTCTCTCGGCTCGCTCCCGCACGGGGTAGATGCAAGACCAAATAACCCGGGTTTAGGGCGATCATGTCCACCGGGTCGCTGGTGTCGCGCAATGTTCGCAGCACGGTCGCGATCGGTACATCTGATGTACGCACCGTGGTGTGATTTAAAATGAGATCGGTTTCCTCGCGGATGAGTCGATCAGCTTCGCTGTACCAGGCGGGATCATAGCTAATCGCTCCGCTGTCGGTGCGCGCATGAAAGTGAACCATAGACGCGCCTGCGTCAGCGCACCGTCGCGCTTCGTCGGCAACCTCGCGCGGCGTCCACGGCACGCCGCTCGCGATTTCGCGGCTGCGTATGCCGTTAAGGCAAGCTTTTATAATGAGTGGATCTGCAGACATCTAATTCGCTCGCTTGTGGCTTAAGCCGCTCGGAAATTGAAACCGGTTGGGGTGCTGTCAACGCCGTCCAGTTCTACATCAACGCTGAGGCAGCTCGCGCAATCCGGACAAAATCGTTCGCTCAGTAATACAGCTTGCTCGTTGCGCGTGCGTACTTGTGTTTGGACCTGGTCGAACAATTTGCCGAGCGAGCGACGATGAGGTGCAATTAGCGCCTTCCAAGATTGAGTCAGCGTTCCAAGATCCGCCTCGCAATGGGGGCAATTCCAGTGACCGTTAATTATCGAAACGCTAGTGCCTGGATTAATTTGTGCGGCGTCTTTGAGTGAACGGCATTTACTGGGCACGAGTTCGGCGCGTAGCTGTTCGCGATGATTCCAAGTCGCATCACTGTTAATTGCGAAACTACCGTTAGCCTCAGTCACGACGGCGCCATAAAGTAGCTCTGCGCTGGATCGTGAAATTTTCGCGTCGTTAAGGTCTCGTTCCACTTGCCTAGGTGCCCTATGAAACGGATCGCCAAGTCCGCCGCTGCCGGACGAGCTAGCCCAATACACGTCGCCTTCGCGAAGCGGTACGTTACTCACTTTCGCATTCAAGACGTCCAAGGTGCCGGTTAACTTATCTGGCGACGATACCGACTGACCGGCATTGAGTCGCGCGAGCACATCGGAGCTTCGAATCACGGCGCTGCGCGATAAACCACCTGGATAACCGCCGGCAAAGCCACGCGGCGGCAATTCAACGGCAGCAAGAAACCCTGAGCCGCTAAAATTATCAGCCTTCCAAAGCATATACGCCTGATCCAATGCCAAGCCACCGCGATGGAATCCGGCGCCGCCGGAATTCAGGCTGTAGCGCCGCCACAGGACAAAAAATGGATCGACTAATTCATGCACTTCTACGTCTGGAAATGACACCGATAGCGTTGTTTGGAAACCATATAAATCTTGTCCGTCACCGGTTGTTTGTGCTCCGCCTCCGATACCGACGAGGTTGTCTAAAGGGAAAATTATCGCTAAGGCGCCATCGTCCTTCACGCCGAACCAGGCAGCGCCGGCGCCGCTGTTGGTCGTTTGACCCGCTGCTCTGCCGCGTAGCATTGGGTCGTCGCTCACGCTGCACGCTATGGACAACGCTTCGTTGACCATACGTCCAACCCGCGCGCCGGTTTCCATGTGCGCGTTCGTCACCGGGGCTGGGACCTTGGGATTAACGATCGTGCCTTCTCGGCCGGTATCAATTTCGATGCAATTCCAGATCCCTTCGTTAAACGGAATGTCGAATGCAATTTGACAAATAATCGGTGTGATCACGCCGATCCCTGCAACCGCGCTTGGCGTCGCGTTGATGAACGCGTCAATTTGATCGACCCCAACGAAAGTGAATCGCAGCTGATTGCCTTCGATAGCCATTTCGCAAGACAAAGCGTACAAATCCGCGCGTCCTCGACCATCGTACTCAACCCAATCGTAGGTATGCGCGACACCGTCTGGCAACTGCGCGATGCGTTCACGAAATGCTTTTTCGGATAATCCAATGTTGTAGTCGATGTAGCGATCGAGGGTTGCGACACTGTACTCTTCGACCAGTGCGCGCATCCGCATCGCGCCCGCGTGACAGGCAGCGATGAGGCTCCGAACATCGTTGATAAACGATATCGGAACTCTCACATTGGCTTCGATGAAGCCGATCCATTCTTTATTTAATACCCCGTCTTGTCCCGCACGACTACCGGGAAATCGAATGGCTTCTTCAAAACAGTCGTGCGCTTGCGGCGCGATGCCACTAATCGATACGCCACCAACGTCAATCAAATGCGCATTGGTGAAGGTCCAACCAATTAACTTGTCGTCTTGATGGATGGGCATCACGACCCCTACATCGCCTTGGTGTAGCGCACCGACGGTGTAAGGATCATTACAGATAAAAATGTCGCCGGGATGGAGATCGTCCGGCATGCGCTTTTCAATTATTTTTTGGATCGCAATGCGCGAGCTAGCTAGATGCCCAAGCACGTAACCGGCGCTGCCGATTTGGCGGCCGACGGCATCGAAGACAACGGCCGAGAAATCCTTGGCTTCTGTGAGAACCGGCGAGCCCGAGGTACGCAGTAGCACCACTGCCATTTCGTCCGCGATATTGTCTAATGCGCAGCGCACGACTTCGGCGGTTATCGGGTCAAGTTCGGCGGCAAGGTAGGCCGCATTTGCAGGGGATCGGGCTTGCTTGTTCATAGCGTCAACCTGAAGTTCATGTACCCGTCGCGCTCGACTCGCGCGTCCGTCGGTACGTAAATGGTAGTGTCGCGTACTTCAATGATACCGGGTCCATCGAACCAGGCACCAGGTGTCATTTTCTCCGAATCATAGATGTGCGTGTCGACCCGCTCTTGGACGTCAGGAAGAAAGACTGGGCGCGTGCCACTGCGTGCCACGGTGGCCTCGTGTGGCTTGACCGCAACGGGTTCGATATGCGGCTTCTCGCGTATTGCGCTCCCTGTGATGACGTAGTTTACAAGCATCAGGCCCGAGTTACGCCACGCGGTGTCTGGCCCAAATTCCGCCTCGTAAGCCAGATCGAACTTATCGCGCATGCCGCCTGGGCCTTCACTCAGGATGTCGTCCCGGTCGAGTTCCATATACATTTCGTTAAGTTGGCCCGCGTAACGAAAATCGGCTCCATGTAGGAGTTGAATATCATCGCGCGCGAAGCCGGCGTGTTCAATCTCGGCGGCAACTTCTTGTTCGAGCGCATTACGCAGCTCCACCATCCCTGCTAAATTATCGCGTTGTTCGACGGTCCATCCGACCGTTACCGATTTGCGTCGAATATAGTCCGCCTCTAGCAAACCGTAAGCCGAGAATGCAGAGCTGTGGTTCGGCACGATCATGTCGGTGATGTTGAGCGCTCGACAGATCGCCGCAGCGAACATCGGCAGTGCACCGCCGTAGGCCACGAACGTGCATTTGCGCGGATCGTAACCGCGCCGAATCGAGACACCGCGCAACGCGTTGGCCATGTTGGCAACGGCGAGGTTGTAGGCGCCTGCGGAAGACTGCTCGGCATCCCAGCCCATCGCGTCGCCAACGTGCAGGAGTAGCGCCGATTTAGCCGCTTCGACATCAAGCGAGTGTTTACCACCCAAGTAATTGTCCGGGCGTAGGAACCCTAAGGTGACCATGCAATCGGTCATTGCCGGGACCGTGCCACCATTACCGTAACACGCGGGACCGGGCATCGAGCCCGCGCTTTGCGGTCCGACTTTTGGTACACCGCGCGCATCGAGTCCGATCAAACTTCCACCACCGGCACCAATGGAAATGATATCGAGTAAGCTGATCGCCGTGTCGAAAGAGCCGATGCGGCAACGTTGCGCTACCAGCGGCTTAGTCTTGTGAATGAGGGTCGTATCGAAGCTTGTGCCGCCCATGTCACCGCATAACAAATTCTCAATGCCATAACGACGCGAGAGTGCGGCGGCGCCAATTGCGCCACCAGCCGGCCCCGAGCTGTACAGCAGGATCGGGAGTTTGCGGACTTCTTCGGCACCGAGTACCCCACCAAGTCCGTTAAAGAATTCAACGGCACGCGAGTAACCGCGCTCTCTTAAACCTTGCGAGACTTTTGTGACGAACGCATTTACCGGCGGTTGCACAAAGCAATTAAGAATCGCGGTCATCCAGCGTTCGTATTCTCGGAACACGGAAGCCGCCGAGATCGAGCAAGTGACAAATGTGTCCGGCGAGAGTTCGTGAATGATGCGCTCGACTTCCCGCTCGTGAACATCGTTTCGCGTACACCACAGAAAGCACACGGCAATCGAATCAACGCCGAGGTCGAGCAGTTTTTTGGCGGCCGCTTCGACTTGACCCCGCTCCAAAGGCACGATGACATTACCATCTCGATCGATGCGCTCATCGATCTCGATGATGCATTCTTTTGGAACAATCTGCGGGAGGTTTACTTGGAGTTGATCGTCGAATTCGTTCGAGCGGTTGCCGCGCCCGAAACGCACAATATCGGCGAATCCTGCCGACACGAGAACGCCAACTTTCGCGCCTTTGAGTTCGGTGACGGCGTTGGTGACAATCGTATTGCCGTTGACGAATGTCCGAGCCTGGTTTGATAGTAATTCGTCAACGCTGATGTCGAATTCGGCGGCGGCCCCTTCAAGAGCAACAAATATCCCTTCACTGTAGTCGTTGTGCGTGGTGAATGCTTTGGCACGAACCGCGCGATCGCCTTGAATGGCGATCAGGTCGGTGTGTGTACCACCCACGTCGATACCGATACTTATCCCGGACATGAACGAAGACCTCTTTGGTGTTTCGGCGCCGCACGCCTGTTGAGCTAGATAATAGTCGCGCGCTACCTCAAAACCGATGAAACCATGGCATCACAATGTTGAGGACTTAGGCTAGCTTAGCCACTGTGACGCAACGGCTTTCGCGAATCTATAAATACCCGAGCGCTTCTTTAACGCGTTCGCTATGATTAATTTCCTCTTTACCGTTCTGTCGTAGCCAGCCGGCACATTCTTCGTCGCTAACACTACTCGCCCATGTTTCGTAGAGGTTGTCGCCGCTAACTTCTGCCTCTATCAAGAAGTTCAAAAAATCCTTGTCGACAACGATGCCTTCCGGTTGGACGTAGTAGGGGTTTTCCGCAGGACTCGGAACAGTAAATGTGTCACCACTTAATTTTTCAATGACCTTTTTTAAGCGGTGGGCGTGAGCGCGTTCTTCACGTCCATTCTTGTTGAGCAAGTCTTTGATTTTTTGATTGGATGTTCCGTTCGCTATGCCCGCGTAGAATGCTTCGCCGCCAGTTTCCACGTACGCCATTAACTTGAAATCGTTGACGCTCGGCGCGCTCACCCCGCCCAGGTATTGGAACGCGGCTTCGAAATCTGCAGGCATATTTTCGGGTTGGCTGGCCATGTTAGTGTCTCTCCATTTCATTGGTAAGGGTTGGATTCGCGAGCTAGGTTGGTGTGCCCAGCATCGCATTTTTGTGTGTAGGGCTTAGGCCCATACAACTGGTCATTTTAGCTTGAAAAGCGCTCGAGTGGTTGCCGCTAGGGGGCAATTGTCCGATTTCAATTGGTCGGTCTAAGGCCAGAAAATTTGGCGAATTCCACTAAGAAATTCGCCAAACGCTCCAATTATCTCAATGCATTCGGCGCGCGGCCAGTGCTAAGGCCGAGGCGAGAGGTGATGTGAACCGACGTCAGGTACAGGTTTTTGTTGTCGTTGCCAGAATTAGGCTTGGACGCAACAGCGGTGCAACCGACCGCGGCTTATTAGGATTTAAGAATCGCCTTTACAATGACGATTCTTAAACCCGGTCGAGTTTACGCAGCGGCTTTCCGTTTGGGTCGTTCTTTGCCGCGTCCGTGGCGGAGCAACTCTCCAGAAAAGACGTCTGTTTGCTGGTCGTCTTTAATCGTGACTTCGCCATTAATCATAATGTAGCGGTAGCCTTTGGCTTTTTGCACTCGGCGCCATTCGTCGCCAGGCATGTCGTAGACGACTTCTGGCGGAGTGATTTCAAGATTCTCGAAGTCGTAAACTAATATGTCGGCCGGCGCGCCGATTTTGATTACACCACGATCGGGACAACCAGCAACTTGTGCTGGCAAGGCCGATAAGCGCCAGTGGGCATCTTCCAACGTAAGCATTTCGTGTTCACGCACGCATTTAATTAAGGCCTCGGTGGGATAGCGGCCAGCAGTAAGGAATTTCGTATGCGCGCCGCCGTCGGACACGCCGAATAAAACGTACGGGTTGTTGACGATTTCTTTCAGTAAATCAATGCGCGTGTTCGGTGGCAGTGAGAAGAATTCAGTTTCTAGGTTGTCCTCGACCACGATGTCGAGCATCGCATCCACTACGTGTTTGCCGGTCTTCTCAGCGACCAGACCAACCGTGTGGTCTAACCATTGTTGGGTTCCTGGTGTTGCTGGCTTCGTGATCACGATTTCGGCAAACGGTCCGACGACAAAGGCTGGAACTTGTTGGCGAAGCAGTTTGCGACGTTCTGGATCGGCTAGTTTTGCGAGTCTTTCTTCTCTCGTGCCGATTGTCGCTTCACGCCAAGCGGGCATTTCATCGAACAGATTCCAATCTTCAAACGTAAATGTGAAGCCAGCATCCGTCGTGACCCCTTGGCCGTATACGCGGATCCCGTCTTGACGACATCGATCCAGCCAGTCCAATACTTTTCGATGGACATGCGGCAAACCGTCTTGTGCTTGTACAACATTGAAGATCATGGGTCGGCCACTCACTTTGGCGAGTTCGGCGAGATGCGCCTGATCGGCTTTCGGATTACCGGTGACCATCGTGCACTGCATGTGACCTGCGTTGCGATCGCGTAATACTTTGGCGAACTCCAATGCGGTGTCGTTGTGCATCACGTCGGTGGGCATCGCAGTGCCGTCGTAATCGAGTTGCGCTGCGCCTGGGCCGGAAGGCGGTAGCCGCTGCATCGACCAACCACAACCACCTGCGTCCATCGATTCGTGTAAGACTCGGCACATCTCCGTGTGTTCGGCGTCGGTCGGCAAGCGACCCGCTTTCGCGTCTTCTAAACCCATCACTGAGATCATCAATGGGCTGATCGGTACATAGGGCACGATGTTCATCGCCTTCGGCGCCCGGTCTACGCTATCGAGAAATTCTGGGAACGTTTCCCAATCCCATGGCATGCCTTCTTGCATCGATGCTAAGGGGATCGCTTCGACCCGCGTCATGGTGAGCATGGCGCGTTCGCGAGATTCTGGCGCAACTGGCGCAAAACCAAAGCCACAATTACCAATAACGACCGTGGTAATGCCGTGCCAGCTAGAAATGCTGCAGTACGGATCCCAAAAAAGCTGGGCGTCGTAATGCGTGTGGAGATCGACGAAACCGGGTGCGACGATCATGCCTTCAGCATCGAGCACCTCGTCGGCGCGTTTCGCGTCGATATAGCCAATTTCCGCAATCACGCCGTCTTTTATGGCGATATCGCCGCGATAACGTGGTGTGCGTGAACCGTCAATCACCATACCGCCTTTGATCAATTTGTCGAATTCAGCCATTGGGCGCTCCTGATACCTTTGGGTATTAATTGTTACTGGTCAGTATTATCGCATACAACTCTGGCCAAGCAAGCTGTCGATTCGGGGATTGGGAGCGAAATCCATGCGAACAGCAGTAAGCGTGACTCTTCGAGTTTGCGCCCAGACTGGGGTGGGTGGATTACGGCAGTGGGTCAAAATTATCGCGAAGATGAAGCGTCTCTGAGCCGAGCCTATTGTTGGGCGCTTGCCACGCCAAGCGTGGCAACGCTTTGATAGCCGACAATTCGCAGCGCCTGTTCCGAGAAATAAGCGGCGATTTCGTCAACTTCGAATTCGCCGTCAGGTCGATACCATCGCGGTATCCACTGAGCCAGACCAATTAACGCGAATGCCGCGAGGCGCGGATTATCCACATTAAATTCGCCGCTTTTAACCCCGCTTTCAATTAGGTCGGTCAAACGAAGATTAAATATCTTATGTAGATTGCGATTCTCTTCCTGTGTTTCTGGAGCGAAATGATGCTGCTCTTGCCAGAAGATCATCGCGATCATCCGAAACTCAATGTTCTCTCGCACCCAGGCACTAACAAAACTTCGTAGACGGGCCGGCGCTTTGGTTTCGCGCTGGTAGGTGAGACTAAGGAGATCGATGGTTCGCCGAATTTCTTGCTCAACCACGGCGGCGAGAATTTCATGCTTGCTAGCAAAAAACTGGTAAATAAATGGTTTGTTTACTTCGAGCTTGTCCGCGACTGCGTCCAAAGTTGTACCGACGAAACCGCGTTCGTAAAACAACTCGCTCGCGACTTCGACGAGACGAGCACGTTTATATTTGTTTAATTCGTCTTTCATAGGCCCGGTATTATTCTTATATTTGCGCCATTGTTAACTTTCGACGTTGGCGGATACAGGAATCATCTCCCAAGATGACAATGCATGCTCACATGGAGTTCGAAGTAGCGACAAAGTTTTACGAGTTTGTACCAAACGGAACCGGCATCTCGTCACTACTTGTATCGACGAGGGGTAGCACTTCGCCTGCAGGCCATCGTGCGTGGCCTGCGACCCAATCAAGCATCCATTTCGGATCGTCTTCGCAGCGCGGGTTGTGCCACGGAAGCAGGGAGCGCAAAAGATACGGCCCCACATTGAACAGCAACGCAGAAATTTCGCGAACGAGTCCAATGACATTGCGCGGTTTGCGCAGCGCGCGATCTTTTTTCAAGGCTGTCCACATGCCGATCAATCCCCATCCCACTAAGTGGAAGGATCCGTGAAATACGCCGATCGCCCGCGGCAAATATTTGCCGCTGTAAGCCATGTAAGCGTCAAACGCGACTGTTTTGTGTTCCGTTTCTTCGACCATATGCATCAACCAGAAAGAGGTGATGTGCGGTGAGGCGTTATGAAAAAGTTTGTACCGTTTATTAATCAACCAATTCGTAATGCCATTCGTCATGGTTTCGAACCCGGCGTTGTAGGCAAGCTGAGTACGCAAACTCGTTTTCGACAAACGATCAAAGGACGCGGCCATACGGTTCTCGACGTCGGCAAGTTCCGGATAGCCGTTGGACTTTAATAGTTCATTGAGTCGACGATGACACTGATAGTGGCGCGCTTCTTGACCATTGAAACCGCGCATGTCGCTCAGCAGTTCGGGCTCGTCAATGAATGACATCGCCTTTTGAGTACTCTTTATTAGGTAGGGCTCGAGATAAGGCATCGTCAACGACAAGCCATTGAACAGGTGCGAACGAACCGGGTTATCGGGTACCCATAAAGGATCGAGATCGTCTGGGAATTCAAACGCGAATGCGCGAATGACTATCTCATCGGCTTGTTTCGGCACGTACTTGTAATTTGGCTGTGACATAGGTGACGCCTATTTCCCCAGCGATATCGTTAATGAGAATATTGTCATTATGAGTATGGCACAGAACCCGGATAATTGGTCATGCCGGGTCACGCACTGTGGGGTCGATGATCTAGGGGGTGTAGGCAGGGTTGTCTGCCGGGATTTCAGAATAATCGGGCGTCGTGTCCTCTGTCAGACGCGCTTGTAATGATTGATGGTTTCTTGTCGCGATGGGATAGTCAGTCCGATATTCGTTACCCGACAGCGCGTTTCTTGATGCGCCGGATGTCGGATCTTTGCGCTATTGAGATTGTGCTGACTCGCCGCTCGCTCGAGCACCACAAATCCGAAACCTGAGGCCGAAGTATCAGTGTTGGTTCTATTAGTAGGGGTTGCGATTCAACGCGAAAGGGAACAGGTGTCCAGCTCGCTTGCCAGACACCTGTCGGTTCGGATTGCGCCGACTATTTCTGCTGCGCTTGAAACGCAGCCATCGCGACTTGCATCGCGGCATCGACAGATTTCGTGGTCTCGCGCGAAGCGACTTTTTCTAGGCTTGCACCAAGGCCCGGGACTTCTGCGACGATGTCCCATTGGTAGGTGGCTTGGCACAGCATGTTAGCTAAACCAAACGTGTAGTAGCCGAAGATGTCTGCGTAGGTCAGTTTGTCACCGGCAAAATGCGGATCGAAACTCGCAAGACCTTTGAGCGCATCTAAGCCCTGTTCGATCAGCGGGCGTACTTCGGTCACCGCTGCTTCGTTGCTGGGTGCACCAAAAAATACGGTCCCCAGGTGGCGTCGGGCTGCCAATTCGATGTACAGCTCGAGCACTTTGTTCATTTCGCGTACTTTAGCGCGCGCATACGTATCAGTCGGAAACAAGGGATTCTGCGGATGGCTTTCTTCTAGAAAATCCATTATCGCACTCGATTCGGCCAGAAAGCCGTCTTTCGTTTCTATGCACGGCACTTTACCCATCGGGCTTTTCGAAAGGTAGCCGGCCTCTTGTGACGGTGGATTTGCGACTTCTTCAAACTCGATGCCTTTCTCGAGCATGCAGAGTTTAATGGTGTTGTAGTAATTGCTCAGGGGAAACCCATATAACTTAATCACTATCTTATTCTCCTCTTTGGAATTCTCATGCCGCTGGGGCAGGGCGTTTGGATGAAGCGCGAGGGTACCGCGCTGCACTGACCTCGTATATGTCCGATCGCGGCCCATTATTGTCCAATCGTATTCACCGTGTTGAAACTACTGAGTGGTTGTCGCTAGGCATTGGGCAGTTTGGTGGAATCGCATTAAATTGCAGATTGCTTCGGCGTCTGTGGGCGCGCCGCAGCGCCGCGTTGACATTAGGCGAGCGATTCCTTAAGTTGCCGCCCTCATTAAACGAGTTGGTTCCCTAGCGTCTATCGACAATAGGGTGAAACGGGAAGTCGGTGAATTCGCCAAGCGATTAAAACCCGCTAGCAATAATTCCGACACTGCCCCCGCAACGGTAAGTGAGCCGCTAAATCAATCAGCCACTGTGCATGCATGGGAAGGCGATTTGGCATCGACAAATGCTCACGAGTCCGGAGACCGGCCCACTCGCTTTTTTCCGATGATTCGCGGGGCGCGAAATTACCGGTCGTCTACTATTGTGGCGATCTCCCCCTGTGAATCGAACCCGATGATCGCCCGCGGGTGTGCGGCGAAGGGGAGTATTGTGTTAATTCAAACCGTCCTGTTGTCGGCGCTTGCCGCCGTTTTATCCGTTGCTGTTTTGGCCGCCGAGTACGAGGATGAAGTTCTCGTCACCGCAACCCGCCAACCACTTGCACTGAAAGACGCATTGCCATCTTCGCAAGTGTTTACGCAAGACGATATCGAAAGGCTCCAGCCGAAAGATTTACCCAGCCTGCTCGGGCGCATGAGTGGCGTCAGTTACCGTGCCTCAGGTGGCCGGGGGTCCGTGAGTGGCGTGTTCATTCGTGGCGCATCGACGTCGCAATCGATTATTTTGGTCGACGGCGTGCGAACGAGTAGTGCCACGATTGGTGCCACGGCGCTGGAAGGCATTCCTCTTGAGTCAATCGAGCGTATCGAGTTAGTCAAAGGACCATTGTCTGGCTTGTACGGCGCAGATGCGATCGGTGGGGTCATCCAGATATTCACCAAGCAAGGTAAGCAGCAGCGCCTCACCCCAGAAATTCATGCGAGTTATCGCACGGACGATACACAAGAATACTCAATCGAAGCTGGTGCGGGTAACGAGCGCGGTAGGGTTCATGCGACTTTTGCTTTCGAGAATTCTCAAGGCATCGACCACACGTCGATCAAGACAGAAGGTAATGCGGATCGCGATGGCTTTGATGAGTTTGCCCTGAATGTGTCTGCAAGCTATCGAATCCTCGATGAACTTAACGCTCAAGTTAATTTCCTGCGTACTGACGCCTACAGCGAGTTCGATAACCTATTCGGAGACGGCACGGGTTTCGATGCCGATACTCAGGTCGAGACTAACGCCTTGAAGCTCACCTACACGCCGAGCGAAAAATTGCGTTTGAGTTTCGGCGCAAGTCATTTCGTCGATGAGGCCGTGACACCGGCATTTTTTTCCGATATTACCACTCGTCGGACGACTTACAATCTGCAAATCGATTACCAAGTTCACGATAAGCATTCAATTACCCTCGGAGCAGAATACTACGACGACAAGGTCGATACCTTGGATAATTTCGTCGAAACCTCGCGAGATAACATCGGTGGTTTCTTCCTGTGGCAGCGACGTTATGGAAAATTATCGGCCGTTGGCAGCGTGCGCTACGACGACAATGAAGCCTATGGCGATGAGACAAACGGTAGTGTCGCACTGAAGTATGACGTTTTTGAAAGTTTAGCCGCAGTGGTTAGTTACGGCACCGCGTTTCGCGCGCCGAGCTTTAACGAATTGTTTTTTCCTGGTTTTGGCAACGTGAATGTCAGGCCGGAAGAATCGGAATCGTTAGAAGTTAGTCTGAAAGGTAACCACAGGGATGTTCATTGGCGGATCAGCGGGTACTACACGGACGTGAAAGATCTGATCGGATTCGATTTTGCGACGTTCACGGCAAACAACACATCTGAGGCGACCTTGAAAGGGGTCGAAGCGGAAGTGTCCTATTCCTACGCCGACTGGTTTTTTAGCGCGAATATGAACTATTTGAATGCACGAGACGATCGACTTGATGTGTTCCTGGACGACCGCGCCGAATTTACAACCAACGTCGACGTTGGTTGTAAATTCGGTCGGCTGGATCTCTCTATGGACCTGCAAGCAGAAAGTGGACGCCACGACCGAAGTGGTACCGAGATCGATGGATTCGTTGTTCTAGGAACCGGCATCAACTATCGTTTTAGCGAGCGGTTTCGTATCGCCGCACGCCTCGACAATATTTTCGATGAGGACTACACCTTGAACTTAGCCACAGCGCGCGATGTATTTCGCACCTATGGCCGCACCGGTCTCATCAGCCTGCACGCAGCATATTGACCGTCCTAGTTCGGAAATAGTGAGAACCGCTGGATAATGCCCGTCGGCAAGCGAACGCGACTAAGCAGCTATTAGCTGTTCTATCGCTAGGAGTTGAAATGACCGATTGTCTGATGATTCAAGGAACGACTTCAGATGCGGGCAAAACGACCTTAGTCGCTGGCCTAGGCCGTGTGCTCGCCAGACGCGGTATCAAGGTTGCACCGTTCAAGCCACAAAATATGGCGCTCAATAGTGCCGTTGCAATCGACGGCGGAGAGATCGGGCGCGCCCAGGCGCTACAAGCCATTGCTTGTCAAACTGAACCGTTGACCGATATGAATCCGATCTTGCTCAAACCTTCCAGCGACATCGGCGCGCAAGTTATCGTGCGAGGTCGATCGATCGGCAACATGGACGCGCGCGCGTTTCATGAATACAAACCGCAGGCTTTGCGCGAAGCGTTGCGGGCCTACGCGAATCTGGCCAAGCGTTACGACTTCATCTTGGTTGAAGGTGCTGGAAGCCCGGCCGAGATTAATCTTCGTGACGGCGATCTCGCGAATATGGGCTTCGCCGAAGCCGTCGACTGTCCGGTGGTATTAATTGCCGACATCGATAAAGGTGGGGTATTTGCGCATTTGGTCGGTACCTTGGCGTGCTTATCGCTGAGCGAGCGTGCACGCGTGTGCGGTTTTGTCATCAATAAATTTCGTGGTGATGAATCGCTGTTGCAACCCGGCATCGATTGGTTAGAACGTGAAACGGGTAAACCCGTCTTCGGGGTGCTGCCATACTGGCAAGGTCTATATCTGGATGGAGAAGATGCGATCGATCAAGCGCAAGAGCTGGCGAGCGATCGCGATAGGATAAAAATTGTTGTTCCGGTGTTGCCGCGCATCAGCAATCACACAGATTTCGACACCTTGCGTCGGCATCCGCAGGCAGAAGTGTGTTTTGTCGGTCCGAACCAGCCGATTCCAGCAGCTGATCTCATTATTCTGCCTGGCAGTAAGAACGTGCGGGCGGATTTGGATTGGCTTAAGCACTATGGTTGGGAATCTGCGATTAAACGTCACTTGCGTTACGCAGGACGTGTGCTCGGGATCTGCGGAGGTTTCCAGATGTTGGGGACTCGCATCCAAGACCCGTACGGGATTGAAGGTGCTCCGGGAGAGAGTGTTGGGCTCGGTCTTCTCGACATGCAAACAGTGTTCCACGAGGAGAAAATTTTAACGCGCGTAAAGGGCAAGTTGGTGTGCCTGGCATCGCAGCCCAACGTCGACGGCTACGAAATTCATTGTGGTCGGAGCCATGGCGCGGCATTGCGTTCGCCGGCGATAATATTCGATGATGGCACGTCCGATGGAGCGGTATCCGATGACGGGCAGATTATCGGCACTTATCTTCACGGCGTTGTTGATCATAGCGATGCAAACCATGCGCTGCTTGGTTGGGCCGGGGTTAAGGATCCGACTTCGCTTGATTTGAATGAGCAGCGGGAAATGGATCTCGAGCGCATAGCACGGGATATCGAATCATTACTCGATTTAGATCGGCTGCTACCTAAACGTAGTAGCCCTGCGCATCGCGATGCAAACCATGCGCCAAAAGCCGGTACCCACTTATGACTAGAGCTCCGTGTTAGTGGCAAACGGTCGGTATAGACCGCGCAACCTCTTTATCGGCCTTGCGGTCGCCTTACCGTTCGCGTTATTAATCGCGCTGCTCAGTGGGCCGGTATTCATATCTCCGCTAGAGCTGTCAGCTATTTTTTTCGATTCTAGTTCGACTTCGCACGAACAAGAATTTCTCATCCTGTCTTCAATCCGCCTACCGCGTTTACTGCTCGGTTGTTTTATTGGTATTAATCTGGCCGTTTGCGGCGCCGCGATGCAGGGCTTGTTTCGCAACCCCTTAGCCGATCCGTCGCTCATTGGCGTAACAAGCGGCGCTTCGGCCGGCGCCAGCTGCGTTATCGTGCTCGGCGGAGGGTGGCTTGAAACGGCGGCCGCTGGACTACCCTTGGTCGCCTGCGGCGCAAGTATTGGAGGTTTGATAGCGGTGGTGATCGTCTATCGAATAGCAACGTCGGCCTCAGGGACCGCCGTTGCCACGATGTTGCTCGCAGGTATCGCTATTAGCGCGGTCGCTGGTGCGATGAATAACCTATTTAGTTATTTCGCCGACAACGACATGCTTCGTCGCATAAGCCTGTGGCAAATGGGCAGTCTAGACGGCGCGAATTGGCACAGGGTAACGATCGCGTTCGTCGTGGCGACCGTACTCATTGCTGTGTTACCGCGCTGGTGCGCGGGGTTGAACGCACTGTTGCTCGGAGAATCGGAGGCACGCCATCTCGGCATCGACGTCGAACGATTGAAGCGCCGATTGATCGTGCTAACTGCCATAGGTGTCGGCAGCGCAGTCGCACTAGCCGGGGTAATCGCGTTTGTCGGCTTAGTTATTCCGCACGTCATTCGATTACTGGTTGGACCCGATCATCGCTACGTGATCCCGGGCTCCGCATTAGCGGGCGGTATTTTGCTGCTTCTGGCCGACAGTCTTGCGCGAGTGATCGTCTCACCTGCAGAACTACCCACCGGGATATTGACGGCCCTACTCGGTGCGCCGGTGTTCTTCTCCTTGCTCTGGCAGCAGCGGGCCAGGGGTTCGTCGTCGTGACCCTAAGTGCTGCGAACGTCTCTTTACGATTCACCGATGTGCCCATCATCGATGGGGTCGATATTGTTATCGAACCCGGGAAAATCGTCGCGGTACTAGGTCCCAATGGCGCGGGTAAATCAAGTCTCCTTCGGATCCTTTGCGGACAATGGAAACCGAGTGCGGGTCAGGTGCATCTAGATGATAAACCGATGACGGCTTATTCGATCCAAGAGCTCGCGCGAACAATCGCTGTGATGCCGCAACACTCGACGTTAAATTTTGCATTTAGCTGCGCGGAAGTCGTAGCGCTTGGGCGCACGCCTCATTCAAGCGGCCGACAAATCGATCGCGAGATCACCCTTGCCGCGCTGAGTTTGGTCGATGCCACGCATTTGGGGGCTAGGCTTTATACGGAACTATCCGGTGGCGAGAAGCAGCGGGTCCAGCTGGCAAGAATTCTTGCGCAAATTTGGATACCGCGAGTGCAAAAATCGCGCTACCTATTGCTTGATGAGCCGACCGCGTCGTTCGATCTCGCACACCAACAAATGATGATAAATATTTTGCGTCGCTTTGCTGCTGACGACGTCGGCATCCTCGTCGTGATGCACGATCTCAACCTCGCAGCACAGCTAGCCGACCGAATGGTATTAATGAAGGACGGGCGGATTGCCGCGGCAGATTGCCCTGCGCAGGTAATGCAGCCGTCGGTGATCAGTCGAGTGTTTGATGTTGATGTAGCGATCATCAATCACCCGCGAACGGGCAATCCACTGGCGTTGCTATGACAAGTCGAATACCAGCGCCGAATGCGTTCGGTCGGACAGTCCATGAGCATTCGAGAGCTTAGCGCACAGCGCAGAATATCTGTTCCCACGTTCGTCCGAATCGGCGGCTTATTTCTGATAGTGTTGATGATGCAGGCGAGCTTCGCGGAGCTGTCCGCGATCGACGATCGAGGCACGCGCATTGCGCTTAGCGCGCCTGCGAAGCGGATCGTCAGTTTGGCTCCGCATTTAACCGAATTACTATTTGCCGCAGGTGCCGGCGGCCAAATCGTGGGAGTCGTCGAGCATAGCGACTATCCTCCAGAGGCCGCCCGCATTAGGCAAGTCGGGGCATCAAAATCCGTAAGCCACGAAGCCTTAATCGCGCTCAAGCCCGATCTCGTAGTGGCCTGGTATAGTGGTAACGGGGCGCATCTCATCACCCGCCTGCGCCAACTCGGACTCACGGTCTACGCCAATGAACCGCAAAAACTGCCAGATGTTGCACGTTCTCTTCGAGACTTTGGACTGTTGTCTGGGCACGCTGAGATTGGCAACGCGGCCGCCGAAGACTTTATGGGTACCTACACGCAGTTGCTTCGGACATTCGCGGATCGCAAACCCGTCAAGGTATTTTATCAAGTCTGGAATCAACCGCTAATTACTATGAATGGGAAACACTTGATTTCCGCCGTGATCGATTTATGCGGTGGTCGCAATGTATTCGCCGATGCGATTCCGATCGCACCTCGAATTAATGTCGAATCGGTCCTACGTCTCGACCCCGATGCGATTGTTGCGAGTGGCATGGCCGATGCACGCCCGGACTGGTTGGATATGTGGAAATTGTGGCCAACGCTTAAAGCCGTTCGTAATCAACAACTTTATTTTGTACCGCCCGATTTGTTGCAACGTCACACGCCGCGTTTGCTCGATGGAGCGAAGATGCTTTGCGAGCAACTTCAAGGCACCCGTGCGCAGATGCTCAACCGCGCGAACGCCGATCCGCGCTCAGCTGCGGATTAGCTGTGTCACTTGGCGCGCGGCAGACTATTTTTCCGCCAATTACAAATTCGCATTTATGGAAATTTTCGCGCGCTCTAGGCCGTCGAGTAGCGTTTTGATCTCTGTGCCATTGAGCTGACCAAAAAGCTGTGTGATCCAGTCCTCGTGGGCGGCAGCCATTTCTCTAAACGATTCGATGCCTCGATCTGTTAGCGCGATAAACTGAACGCGACGATCAGTGGTAGACGGTTTTCGACGTACGTGTCCATCGCGTTCTAAACGATCGACAACCCCCGTAACGTTGCCGTTGGACACCATCAATTTGTCCGATAACTGCGACATCGTTAATGCTTCGCCGGCGTTTTCAAGTTCCGCCAGTACGTCGAATTGCGGCAGAGTAATATCAAAACGTTTACGTAGTTGAGTGCGGACGTGTTGTTCTATCAAGTTTTCACAGGCCAGCAGTCGCAGCCACAAACGTAATGATTGTTTGCCGCGCGCCGTTGGCGATTTACTGACGCCGCTGGTTTTTTTCGTGGTCACATGACTTCCCCGCCAGCGATTGCAATCGACTGCCCGGTGACGCTTTCGGATCCCGATGAGCACAGCCATGCAACGGTTGCGGCAATTTCCGATGGCTGGATGAAGCGCCGTTGCGGGTTAACGGCCTTGAGTGATTTTTCCGCTTCCTCGCGAGTTCGTCCGGTCGTCGTGATGATGTTTTGAATGGACTCCTCGAGTAGATCGGTCTCGGTAAAGCCCGGACAGATTGCGTTAACCGTAATACCCGAACGCGCTGTT
Source organism: Gammaproteobacteria bacterium (assembly GCA_047611905.1). Classification (GTDB taxonomy): domain Bacteria; phylum Pseudomonadota; class Gammaproteobacteria; genus UBA11873. The sequence goes on from JBLFWZ010000001.1 coordinate 28,682, forward strand.
TCTAGCGCAAGTGCGCGGGTGAGCCCGATCGCGCCGTGCTTTGCGGCGCAATATGCGGCGACGTAAGCGTAGCCAATCAACCCTGCTGTGCTCACGATGTTAATGATACGTCCCCATCGGGCGCTACGCATGCCCGGAAGTACCTGCTGCTGACAAAGGAATTGCCCAGTCAGGTTAACCGCAAGCATGCGGTCCCAAAGCGCCTCTGTCGTTTTATCAAAAGGCGCACTTTCCGCAGCCCCTGCGTTATTGATGAGGACCTCAACGGGTCCAAATTGGTCTGCTGCGGCGGCGAAGGCGGCATTTACCGAGGCCGCATTTGTTACATCGACAATTTGATATGCGCTACCCGGCAGTTTCTCTATCACCTCGCTCAATGCGCGTTCGTTACGGCCCATGAGCGTTAATCTTGCGCCCATAGTATTCAGTTTTTCTGCTGCTGCTGCGCCGATGCCACGCGCACCGCCAGTTACTACGGCGTGGCGGCCGCTGATTAGTTCGCCAGGGCTTGTATCGTCATTCATCTCGATGTTCCGACAGTTAATTCAACTTAAATGATATTAGATTAAATATTTTAATCTTGAAACAATACAAGTTAAAATAAATTCCCATCAACGTTGCAACTATTCGCAAGGCGAATTGGTCGGTGCTTCCCGCACAGAGAAAATTCATGAATTTCGCTAACGCAATGATGCTCTCAAAACGATCGAATATCCGAGCTATTAAAGGATCAAAACTATGGCGTCGCCGAAACAGCTGAGAGCCTCGAATCTGCAATTTTTGCAACCAGACGGTTGGGTGAAACCAAAAGGGTACTCCAACGGAATTGTCGCCACTGGTCGTCAAGTTTTCGTCGGTGGCATGATTGGGTGGAACGAAGCAGAGGAGTTCGTAAGCGATGAGCTCGGCGAACAAACCCGTCAAACGTTGCAAAATATTATCGCCGTTCTATCGGAAGCCAACGCCGGCCCGGAGCACGTCGTACGGATGACGTGGTACGTTACCGATAAGCAAGAATACTTGGCTAATGCGAAAGCAATCGGCGCGGCCTATCGATCGGTCATGGGTTACCATTTCCCTGTGATGGCTTTAGTTCAAGTCGTTGCACTCGTTGAAGATCGGGCCAAGGTGGAAATAGAAGCGACCGCGGTTATCCCTGAATAATTTTTGAGCGTTAATTCTTATGATGATGTACTGGCGCGAGTTAACCGTTAATTGGGGCGAGTCCGATCCATTTGGCTTAGTGTATTACCCACGCATGTTGTCTTGGTTTAACGATACTGAGCACGAGTTGTTTCGGCGTATTGGTTACCCAATTGATGCCATGATCGCGAACAATCGAACGACTTTCGTGATGGGCGAAGTGCACTTCCGGTTTATCGGTCCGGCGGCTTACGGCGAATCCGTATTGAGTATTATCAAACTGCAAAAAATGGGCGCGAGTACCTTGCATTGGAAGACGCGTTGCGTGAATGCCATCACCGGTGCGCCAGTTTGCGAAGGGCTTGGGACGCGCGTCTACGCGCGAATTAACGAAGACGGTAGTTTGGCATCCGCCGTCATCCCGGATGACATGCGCCAGGCTTTGAGTAGCTTCGACGATTTCGAAAACCTTAAACCTGTCGATTTTGAGAGTGCGTTCGACCTGTAACCCGCGAAACGGAAAGTTGGCTGCGACGCTAGATCCCGGATCGTGTCGGGTGGTCGCGACGCGCAACCGAGAATGTTGATGATCAATTAATTGAGCTACTATTTAAGCTCATCGAACTCATTACGTAACGAACTGGAAGAATCATTATGGCGAGCGCAAAAATAGAATCTGGATCGGTCAAAACTTCTCGGCACACGAGCCATTATCTTGCGACGGGCCCGGCCGATGGTCCTTTGATCATTTTCGTGCACGGCTGGCCAGAATTATCATTGAGTTGGCGTCACCAGCTGCCGGTGTTTGGCGATCTCGGATTTCGTGCGATCGCGCCTGACATGCGGGGTTACGGCGAATCGTCTGTGTACGATACACATGACGCCTACGCACAAAGCGAAGTCGTAGCCGACATGCTTGAACTGCTCGATTCTCTTGGGCACGAGTCCGCCGTGTGGGTTGGCCACGACTGGGGTAGTCCAACGGTCTGGAATATTGCTCGCCTACATCCCGAACGTTGCCGCGGGGTGGCAAGTCTTTGCGTACCGTACTTTTCGGTTAATGACGGCCCCGAAGGTATGTTGGCATTGGTCGATCGCAATATTTATCCGCAAGCCGAATATCCTTATGGGCAGTGGGACTATATGGTTTATTACCAGGAGAATTTTGAGCGTGCCACCAAGGTTTTCGACGCCGACCCGTATCTCACGATGAAATTACTACTGCGCAAGGGCGATCCGTCTTCCGTTGGCGCGCCAGCAATGACGGCCAGCGTGCGGCGTAATGGCGGGTGGTTTGGTCCGCTTGATGCGGCGCCAGATATGTCCATGGATAGCGATGTCGTTAGCGAAGAGGATCTGCAAACCTATGCGCAGAGTCTGCGCAAAAACTCTTTCTTTGGTCCGGATTCCTACTATATGAATACTGAATCAAATTCGGCGTTCGTTGCCGATGCGCCAGAGGATCTCGAATTACCGACATTGTTTTTGCACGGCCGCTATGACTCGGTATGTGAAACCGTTGAGTCACGATTGGCCGAACCGATGCGCAAGCGCTGCAAAAATTTAACCGAAGTGGTTGTAGAAAGCGGTCACTGGATGGCGCAGGAACAACCGCGCGCTGTGAATGCGGCCTTAGCGAATTGGTTAGTGACCCAGCTTGGCGATAGCTGGCCGCAGCCGGCGAGTTCGCTGCGCAAATAGACTTGGGAAGAGACCGATAAGTTGCGCGAAGTTGACGACATCGTCGAGCGCGCCTTGCGTGGACCAAAGCGCAGGTGAGAAGGTGCCGACCCTGCGCGCAAGGTTCACTGCCTGGCTAAAGCGGGACCTGGCGCGCACCTCGCGCAAGGTTAATGCGCGAGCGGATCAGGACGGATTTGAACCTTCGCAACGTATGAGCGTTGCTGTTCAGAATGGATGATCGGATCCGATCCATTCGTAAACCATAATCCACGTCCTTTCCAGCCGGTATTCGGATCGTCGATGCGCCCGTCTAGCCCACGTGTGTAAGTATTGAGCGGGTAGGGTACGCGGATAACGACAAACTTTTCTGTTGCGGGTATAAACGCGATGAGCGAATCGGAGTTTGTTCCGTTCACAACCACAACGTCCTTGCCTAGGCCCAGGATATCGAACTGGTCTACCCACAAGTAGTAATGCATGTCCGTTGATCCTTCAGCGAGCGCGCGATCGTAGCCTTTAAATGTCGGCGCGGGGATCCGCCAGTACGTCCAAGCTTCGGCACACTGTTCGCCAGTGCCCCACGTTTGCTTGCATTGGCTGCGGTCGAATTTAGCCAGTTGCCCACTTCCGGCGAGTGCTGTCCAAATAATTCCCTGGCCGTCTATGTCGATTCCGCGCGGGCCCATCCCGGGGCTTCGCGGAGCGTAAGCTTCGTGGCTATCGGCTGCCGGATCGTAGCGCAATATATAGCCCGCTTCGCCGGCCGGGCTGGTGATCCCTGGAGTGACTGCGCTCCAGATACTGCCGTCAACGGGATTGGCGATCACGCCATAATGGAACCCGACCAGCGGCGTGTCGGGGCTTAGGTCGCCATTAGTATCGATGCGGACTTCCGAATAACCGTGCGCGGCCTGAAGAGTCGTCGGGTCTGTCGGATCGTATTTGGCCGGGTCAAACCAACCGATGAGGTAGTCGTCGCCGCTGGTCCACAGCACGCCTTTATCGTCGAACTGCAAATGATGGGTGCCATAACACGTATCGATAAGTTCGAACGCCTTGGCGGCCGGGTCATAGTATCCGAGCTGGCGGTGGTGGCGAAAATTTGCGATGACTGGATCGTTTTTGCAAAATTCAGGCGCATCCTCTGCCCACTGGCGGCGGATTTGAGTTGTTAACCAAACTCGACCTTGCGCATCCATCATTGGGTTATGCGGGTTTGCTGGGTTTTGATAACGACCTGCATGCGCGGTCGGCCCGCCAGGCCATGGGCAACCCAGGGTGCCGAATCCGAAAGGGACAATGTCTTCATTATCGAGAGATTTATAGGTTTGTTCACACCAATCGGTGCTAAACCCATCGCGCGTCGGAACCTTCAAGCGTGTGGCAGTGTGCTTGTTTGGATCGACAATAAGTAAATAATCGTTAGCGAGATCAACCCCATACACGGGTCCACCGGCGTTGACTGTCGGGTCGCGCTTGTCGGTTACGATCTCGTCGTGGGCATAGGTATAGTTGTCTCCCCAGGCCCATTGGGTGATCACAATATTACGTTCTATTCCAACCGGCCGCGGCGGTGCCAGAGGTGACTCCCCATCGCGGATCGCTTGACCCCATGCGGCGAGCGAATCGGTCAGGCGTGGTTGACCTAATCGATCGGCGAAATACTTCATTGCCCCGGCTTTTAGAAAGCCATGATCAAAACTTGCCGCATTCGGCAAGCGTGTGACCGCCGAACCCAGTTGGTGGCACAACACGCAATCGAGTTTGAATTGTGCTGTCCACTCGCGAGACGATTTGAAAGGATCGTTTGCTATCTCGTCGCTAGTGCCAGTGAATACATCGCTCTCGCCGGCAGACTTTCCCCCTCGGAATGCGTTCGCGGACGGCGGCTCGAACAACGAAAGCCAATAACTTGCTGGATACACTAGCGCAGCCTGGGCCGGGTCGCGCGCGCGCTCGACGTTTAGCGTTAACGGCGTACCGGCTCGCGCTTTTACCGGAGCAGAGTCAACGAGTCCGTAGCCGCGCACCCACACGTCGAACTCCGCCTCGGGCAATTCTGGAACGGTAAAGCGACCGGCTTCATCGGTAGTCACTATTTTCCGATACGGCGTGCCAAGTGTTTGCGTTTGTGTGATCACCCAAACGCCGGCTTCGGCAGCACCGCCATCGGAGTGCACGATCCCGGTGATGAAATCGTCCGACGCATTGGCGGCGCACATCATTAAAGCTGACACGCCCCAGATGATTCTATTGAGCACTTTCGTTACCGTGACTTTCTGCATGAACCTTCCTCGGGGTTGCGGTAGTTTGTACATGTTAGGCAGCGCAAGGAGGAGAGTCGAGTGTTGATTAATAGGCTTGCTCTTGGGTACCCGAACCGCCCGCCGTCCCGGCCTTAAACTCGGTGCAAGTTGTGTCGTTGTGATTATTTTTCTTACTACGAATGGTTATGCGGACCGCGTTTAGGATGCGCGAGCGCGGTTATCCGACCATCGGAAATTTCCTCGCGGAAGGTTATGGGTACGGGATCGAATGTCTCGGTTTGCTGATGCCAACTCAGCGGGTGGTGACATGGGTTGGCGAACATCGGCCCACCTTCGGCAATATTGTGGAATCAATAATCAGAATCGAACCAATTGTTGGTATCACCAGTGGCGCGATCGCGGCCGTGGTCTATACGCGTCTTAGTGGATTGCTTGACGACATATGCACCGACCCGACTCAAGGGTCGGTTGTCATCATCGGTATGTCATTCTGTTTGCGACGGTGGTTCAGTCGCCTACTGGACCCTGTCCTTTCTATGACAACGCGATCTATGCAGCCGAGTTAAGCGTGCCGTCGAATGACGCGGCGGCACTATTGGCTTCGTCAACCGCGTGATTGCCGTTTCGAGTTTCAAAGGGAATGTTATTTCTCGCGCGATTGAAGGCGGGCACATTTGCACCCCGCCGACGAACCAAATTGTGCTGCAACGCAACAATATTCATTCTCCTTTAGTACTCACCTAAGAGGCAAACAACGACCGCGTTGCTCTTCAGGTCACAACAACGGCGTTACAGTTTTATGAGGGAGATGGAAGGACTTAGGTTTGTTGACGAAACCTTCACATCACGTCGTGTAGTCTCGCGCGTGCAATTAATAATCTGGGAGAAGTGAACATGTTGAAATCGATGCAGTACGCGCTCGCTGCGATATTGGCTGTTGGGCCAGTAGCTGGCAGTGCTTATACGCGCGATGACCATCTGGCCTGGTTAAAAGAGAACCAAGCCGCCACGCCGCAGTTTGCTGCGGGTGACACAATTACGTATGACAATGCCGATTTAATTCGACCTTTCATTCCGAAAGAACAGCAAGATTCGCTGATCTTCGAAGGAATGGAGATGAAGATCGTAGCGCCGACGGATTTAACCCCGCGCGCTGATTATCTCGAGGCGACAAAAAAGTTCGCCGGACAAGCAGGCCTTGCAGCAGACGGCGCGCTTGAAAATTACACGGCTGGTCGTCCATTCGATCCGGAGAAGTTCGTCGCCGGTAGCGCCGAAGACGGTTGGCGCGCAATCTGGAACTATATGTTCAGATGGCAACATGCAGGTGTTAGCGTCGCCGACGTGCAGTGGGTCTGGGTACGTCCCGGCGGTACGCACGAAAATCACGAAGCGGTAACAGCAGATGGTGGAAAATTTAAGGACAACTACCTCGGCGGTGGCGGATTCGAACGCCTACTACGTGGACCGTACCAAAGAGTTCTCATGTCACACCGTTCGGACTTGCCAGCTTCTGATTACAAGTTTAACGAAGGTAAAGGATTCGCGAAGAACACAAACTTCCGTGAATACACAGGCTTTGTTTCGCCATTTGATATTGCTGGCACAGCGTTCTTAATCTTGCGCTACGACGATCCGCGTAAAGCCGATGACTCGTGGGCCTATATCCCGAGCCTGCGCAGAGTGCGTCGAATCTCGGTCGAAGTGAAATCGGATTCATTACTAGGCACCGATCACACTTTGGAAGATTTCTATGGGTTCAACGGTCGTCCGATGGAGCACACGTGGATCCATATGGGTGATGCGAGAATCCTGGCGATTAATAGTTCGCGCAACGTCACCGCGGTCTACTACGGACCGAATGGTTGGTCGATGCTAGACGATTGGCAGCTTCGCGATTACTGGGTACTCAATCAAATCCCGGTCGACTCAGGTCATCCGTATGGTGAGAAGTTCCTGTATAACGAAAAGCAGACTGGCATGAGCTTTTTTGCTAATGCGTTCGATAAAGCGGGTGAATTGTGGAAGACCTGGCAGATGTCGAAAAACTGGACGGAAGATCCGGCTTACAGTGAAACAGAGCAAACGTATGGTGGTAAGCCAACACCCCCAGGTGTAAGGGTACCGAGCTTTCAAAGTATCAACGTGATCGATCATCAAAACGGTCGTGGAACATTGGTACCCTGCTTTGGAAACAGCTATCCGTTCCCAGAGTTTAAGAAAGTTAAACGTACGATGGACGTGAACTACTTGACTGAGGGTCGTTAAGCTAATCGCTTAATTTATTCCTAGGTAGGATGTCTATCTATAAAAAGGGTCGCGCAAGCGGCCCTTTTTTGTCTGAGTCGAAAACAGCTGGCCAAACACTCCGCGACAACGGGGATTGCCCGCTGCGGAATAATAAGGCGCTTAGTCTCGCGAATTGACCGAATTCTTTAAGCCCAGCCTTGATCAGTCACTGTCATTTCGCTTCGCGATGCGTCTCCTCTAGCGGTTCGTATTAGCAACGGAGTTGAATCACGGATCCCGGCTTGAAACACCGTGAACGTTCAGGTAGCTCACGCCATTAAATCCGGCAAGCTCAACGGCGAGTCCGATGCATCAGGGGGCTGGTTCGCGTATTCATCATATTGGGCGGGCAACGCTTGGCGACCGTGCTTAAACTGGCGCGTGACGTTCGCAATATGATTGCCATGTAATTCTGCCGTTTCGATATCACTAGGGGGTGGTGCAAGTTCAGCTGGTTCATCGATATTTGCCTGCGCCATGACACCAAGATAACCTGCCATGCGGTTCAGGTCGCGTTCGCTACCTTGGCTCGAATAATTGCCCCCTGTGATCCGCACAGGCACCCAGATCATGCCCATTTGGCTAGCGAAAGTGACGAGTTGCTGCAGGCAGGCAAGTTTGTCGCCGCTGCGCCCGGCAGAGACCGTGAAGCCACCAGAGATTTTGTTCATCCACAAGCGTTTTAACCACACTTCGCCAGCGAGCTTCTCAATAAATTCTTTAAACTTTGCCGCTACGCTTCCAATGTAGGTTGGCGTGCCAAATATGATCGCGTCTGCGCTATGTAAGGTTTGCCAATGATCGTCAACGTCGTCGGTGTGGATCAACGCGACTTCGGTATCCGGAACGGATTGCGCACCGCGCTTTACCGCATGGGCAAGAGACTCCGTGTTGCCTTTGAAATTGCTAAAGTAGACGATTGCGATCTTGGTCATTGGGTGACGCCTATTGGTTAGTAAATGAGGTCTCTACCCTATAGCTTTTTGGATAGCGATCGGAATTAATATGGTCGAGTTGTTTTTCGTCGTCGTAGGGCGCGAGAACGGAAACTATCCGGTTAGGATACAAGAAAGACAAGCACACTGGCGTCAGCCGGGGCACACGCTGGAAGCTCTTCAACTAATAAATAGCTTATGGATATTTTTAGTGCGAACATTTATTGCGCCGCTAGAAATTCAGCCCGCGTAGTATTTGGTTCGGTTAACAACGTATTTGAAAACCACACGGCGTGCGCTATTTTTATGTGTGAAATTTTACCGCTTAAAGGCCTACGCAAGAAAAATGGCAGTGTTATAGTCGCCGTCGAAAGTGAGAAAATTTAAACGCGGCCGGTGGTGTTCTGTGTATCCCTACGGGGGCCGGTCTCTATGATAATAAATTGCCAGGGGAAACTAAACTATGCACGGAAGCCGATTCCTGAGCACACTCGGCTTGAGTATTTTTATCGCCACTCAAGCTTACGCAGCAACCGACGAGACAGAGTCGACCGGCAACAACACGCCGTTCAATAACCTCCAACCGTCGCTCGCGATTAACTACTTCGTTCAAGACGAAGGAGTTTTTCCATCACGAGGGGAGCCTAGCGATAGCTCGGGCAACGAGCTTAACTTGGGATTCGTGCGCGCTTTTGCGGGAAATTTTGCGCCGGGCAGGCAACTAGCTGATGGTCGAACAAAACCGATCCAAGACGATACTGCCCTTTTTTCAATTTACGGCGCGGAGTTTGGCGGCGACGGGCGGACAGTTTTCAATCTACCTGATTTGCGCGGTAATGCCCCGCGTGGTTCGAGCGGCGACAGTGCTGAACTCGGTCTCAAGCGTGGCCAGAACAATACCGTTCTCAGATCGGCACAGCTCTATCCGCATAGCCACGAGATTTCGTAAAGTTCTTCTCCGACGACGAGTCCGGTTGGCCTAGGGCAAGGTTTTTCGAATGCCCAACAAACGACTGGTTTAAGTTACATCATCAACGCCACCGGCGAATTCCCGGCACGAAGTGGAAATGGGTCGCCGCCTAGCAGACCGTTCATTGGCGAAGTCGCACTTTTCGGTGGCAATTTCGCACCGCGAGGATGGGCGCTCGCAGATGGTGCGTTGTTCCAAATATCCCAATTCGATGCGTTATTTTCAATTCTTGGGGCAACCTTCGGTGGCAATGGGCGGACGACGTTCGCATTGCCGGATCTAGATGGTCGGGTCGCGGTCGGCGCCGGTAGCGGGCCCGGTCTGTCGAATTGGCGCTTAGCAGAGAAGCGCGACTTGGTCGCGCAAACCCTCACATTGGCACAGCAACCGAGTCATGATCATGATGTAGCGGACGTTCGTGATTCGACCAGCACATCGGGTAGCGAAAATCCGAGTGCTATCTCGACGACACAAGATGCGTTGGGTTTGAATTACCTTATCTAGCTTGGCGGACTGTATCCTTCAAGAGACCAAATCGATGGCAGATTTGTCGCCGGCGAGATAACCTTATTTACTGGTAATTTTGCGCCGGAACGCTGGGCAATCGCGGACGGTCAACTGCTAAATATTAGAGATAACGAGGCACTGTTTTCTCTGATCGGATCGATTTACGGGGGAGATGGGAGAAATACGTTTGCCTTGCCTGATTTGCGCGGACGTACGGCGATTGGCGCAGGTCTTGGCAGTGATGGAACCGTCTATCGACTTGGCGGGGAGTATGGCGCCGAGGAAATCTTCTTAACTGAGGAAAATCTTGCCGCACATTCACACGGCGTTCCTGCCATTGTACCGCTACCGGCCGCTTTTCCGTTGCTTCTTGTGGCATGCACAGTGCTCGGATTACGCCGCCGGGGCGCGGGCAGCGCGAGCCTTCATGATGGTGTGCTAATTAAGGTCTAAGTCATGAGCTTGGGCTGACCGAGCAGCTCGCTTGTGTCGTGCTAGGGTGTGCGGGCCAACGATAGGTGCGCAACATTGCTACATGACAGATAGTGCGTGACTCGAGCTTATCCCGTGCGTCTACACGCAAACGCGGCGTTCATGCTTGTTGATCGATTTATTTTGGCGAAAATATCGGAGTCGCCGATGATGACATTTCATTGAGTGTCGGCTTGAACTGCGGAAATTAGCCACCACCGCTATTCATCCATTCTAATGTCGCTTCGCGACTTGCATCCGTCACGCTCTTTACAGCAGGATGGCGATAAACAATCTCACGCCACGCCTGCACTTTCGGACCGAATAGGGGCTTTCGATCAAAGACAGGCAAGAGCAATTCGGCGAGCGTAAACGTTGCGGGAAATGCGCAGTCCGCAATACTAAGTTTATTACCACATAGATACGGACTCGGTTCGATTAGCGACTCCATCTTGTCAATCCGATCCTGGAATTTATCTAAGTGACCGATTAGTTCGACCTCGTCTCGCGTTGTCGGATCGACATGCGCAAACGTACGACGCAGATGAGGTTCCAGCCAAATATCGTGGTAGCGTGCCATAAAGCGTTGTTGGGCTCGCTCTGCTGGCGTTCCGTATACCAGCGCCGGTTCGGGATATGTCTCGTCGAGATATTCGATTAACACATCAGATTCGCTGGACCGGAATTCACCATCGACTAATGCAGGAATGGTCCCTAATGGCACGAGCTGCATATATTCTGGTGTGCTGTAGCCTCCAGGTGGTGGCTCCACGCGGTAATCGAGTCCTTTCGCCTCGAGTGCGATTCTTACTTTGGCGCTGTATGTGCTGATCGGAATTGCGTAGAGGATCATCATATTCAATTCTTTTAAAAAAATTGCCGCATCGGCCCTTGGTAATGGACGATTGGCGACTTATCGATAGCGTTGTGTCAATGCGCTAGCGCTAGCGCTCTCGTCTGCATCCGGTACGACGTCGCCCAGTTCTGCTATAGCTTGTTCAACTAAGGCGGAGAGGTTTTCTGGATCATCAAACTTCGTTTGGCGCCCGTCGTTTAGCGCAGCATTCATCATCGCACGCATTTTTCCATGCAAGGCCGAATTGTGGCTAATGTCATGTTCGTAACCAAGCTCCGCAAGACGTCGTTGCAGCACATAGGCCGGCGCCCAACTCGGCATGATTTGATAGCCGGCTTTGCGTCCGATCAATTTAGGATCGAGATCGCGCGGTTCGTCAGTTTGCTCGAAGTACTTGTCGACATACAAATAGGCCCGTTCACCAACAACGGGCGTGTTTGGAGGTATGTCGATCTGATCATGAATCCGCCACATTCGCTCCGCGACTTCTTGAAATTTCTCAGTATTAAATAGACGTTGTACATGCGGATTCCGCGCGCGCATCAAGTTGGTCAAAAACATGAGCGCAGAGCCGTGCCCACCTTGGGCTGCTTGCGGTGTAAAGCCCGACCAGACGCCATCACCACCGGCAAGAATACATTCCAAAGTGGCAGCGTCTTCCGTGCCGTTGGCAGTATGTGGATGAGCCAGAATCTTGCGTGGTTTCGGATGATAGTGACGCATCATTTTGACCAAGGCATAAGTCTCGAACGGAAACCGTGTGCCTTTTACATCCTCAAAAAGAATGCCCGTGATCTCTTCTTCGCCGAGCATTTTAATAATTTGTAAGAGGTAGCTAGGATCTTCATCGTAGGTGTCGAACGGATCGGCGAGACGCACATAAATGCGGCCCCGACGATCAGTTTGCGATGGTAAAAGTCTTCGGTATTCGCGAATGTGTTCACATAAATCGGCCAGCATTTTCCGATTGTCGGTACCAATCGCGGCTAGGGTCGCCGGCCGGGTTTCAACTAACAAAATGGTATTTGGAATGCCGTAATGAACGGTTTGGGTTGCCGCCGGCCCCATCGGAAAAGGCTGGCCGTCAGTTAATGGTTCCACCGCGACGGTGGTGAAAAATGGGTCTAGAGAGTGCCCGCCGTTGACGAGATATTCCATAAATCCGTCCGATGCTGACGGAAAGCCGAAAAAATTTGATAATCCGAAGTCATGAAATCCTATATCTTGAGCCATCTCGTATAAGGCGATTTTGTCGTCCAAGGTGTGGCCGAGATAGGATGATAAGGTCGCCTCGCGAGCCGACATATCAATTAAATAGGGTTCTGCGTTTCGAAGAATGTCGATTCTTTCTTCGATGTGAGAGACCGTTGCATCGAGCACCGCTTGATCAGTGCTGTCGATGTCCGGATCTAGCATTCCAATATCTCCCTCAAATCTCGGCAATCAAATTCTAGCAGCGCCAGGAGACGCTGCTGAGATGATGATAGCGCTTTTTTTCGGGAAAAGTACGCTGCTTCGAACCTGGTGTGGACCGCCTGGAACGAGGGCTTGGTTTAGCTTACGACTAGTTATCAGATGCCGATGGCGGTAAGAAGTCGAATAAACCTTCGGAGTGAAAATAGAACGTACAAGGTTCTTCCGACACGCAGGCTGTAACGTGATCCACGCCGGCCGGAACGAACCAATAGTCTCCGGCGCTAAGTTGTCGGGCTTGCGCGACTGGTTGGCCGAGGAAAGGGTTAACCATCGTTCCGGTAAGAACAACGCCATGATAGGAAAACGAATGCGTATGCAACGGCGACGCACCCCCAGCGATAAACTGACCAACGGTCCCGTGCGCGCCCGTTTCACGATTTCCCCATAAGGTGACCATGCGCGCGAAAGGACTAACCACGGCTTCCGGTTTGGCGAGTTCAGCTGCGATTTCGTCGGCCGAAATTTCCTGCGCGCTGGCATCGTTCGCTTCGCCGTGTGTTAAGTCAGTATTAAAATCAAATGCGCTACGTGAATGGAAATAGAAAACACAGTTGGTATCGGGACCTGCGTCACACGCGGTCGTATGAATCGCATTCGCGGGAACGCTCCAAAATGAGCCCGCGGCGAGCGGTTTCGCCCCTACTACATCACTGTTCGGCGATTCGCCAAATGGGTTTTTTACAATCCCGCTGATCACAATTCCATAATATGTTCCGCTATGGACATGATCAGGCGCAGCGCTCTCCGGTTTGAAATCTCCAAAGGTTCCGTGCGCACTCGAATATAGCGTCCCCCAGCCTGGCGCAAAATCGACGAACGGCGCTGTCGGTATGGAGTACTCGATGTCTTGGGCTTGCGTTAACGTTGCCCCTGTATCACAGCCATCGAAATAACCGAGAAAATCCTCGATGTTTGAGATTGTCGCGTCGGCAAAATCGGCTAGCGCATCAAGCTCGGCGCTGGAGGTGCTAACGTCGGTCAAAGATACTTGGTACTGGTAAAGTTTCTGCAGAGCGCTTTCTAATCTTTTTTCCACACCGCGAGGCTTGTTTGGACACCGCGTATAGGCTTTAAGAGTCTTAATGTTCGCTTTGGTCGCCAGTCGTTTCGCTTTGCGTTCCGCGCGCGTCGCATTAGATAAGACATTGTCCGTTGTTACCTTAATTCCCGCGGTCGCGGTTTTTACTTCGAATATCTCGTTGGTTCCAGCGACGCTTGATAATGCCATGGCACTGGTCAGAATCGCGGCGCTGAGTAAGTATTGAATTCGCATCAAATTTGCTCCTAGATGAATAGGCTGATCGGCACGCACAAGACGTTGGATCTGTCGCGCCGGGTTGTTGGCGGATCAGAGATCGCAATGACTGGTCCGTTGTTCGATTGTGGAAGTTATCGTTTGACGACCAGTCGGAACATGTTTCGTCGTCGGAGATTAATGTCCAATCGTACGCGGCGGTTGCCCGATCTAGCTTATTCAGAGCAGTAAGCGTACTGAATTACGTTACTTCGAAGTAACAGGTCTGACGAGGCACGGCGAAGGTCGGTTGAGTTTTTCATAGGAAAACAGATGGCGAAAACTAGCGACAGTTTTTCGTTCGTATTCGACAGGCGGTAGATAATTGGCCGCGACTTGTCGCTGTAGCCGGGATTCGCTACGGCCGAACTACCGCCTTTAGGCAAGCTGCAAAAAAATCAGCACAAACCAATTTGGCGTTGCTCATTGACATGATAGGAAGGGGAGGGGATTGCTATAACACTTACGGCTACCATGTCCGTGCGGGTCGGGGCTTATCCGCTAACATCTAGGTTTTGCATGCACGGAAATCGCTCGGCCCAGACATTCCTGATTCGGGTGAGACTCTTGCGCCGAACAGTTTAGACGAACACCTCGCGTTTATGCGGCTACACGCAGCGCGTCGCGAAGATGATCGCCGTTTTCATCAGCTAATGCGGCTGCCCTCAACGTTGCAATCTCGTTTGCCGTGCTCGGGCTAATGCTCATGCCGTCGAGTGTGTCCATGATCAGCCCGAAATTTTTAATGCCACGCGCGTGCGTGTCACCGTAACCTTTGATGAGGTTTTGGCATAAGCTAACTTCCACTGCCAGGTCGTAATGCTGGCCAGCCAATCGATTAATTCGTTGCAACCATTGCTGTATGCGATCGTCTTCGGTCGCAAAGCGCAAAGTATGGCGGCGAAACCGTTGTAATGATGCGATCGCATACAAGAGTAAGAACCCACCCAGTTTCGATGAATGAATTTTGCGCTCGCGCAGAACGAATCTTGTTAGAAACTGCTGCGCCCAATCCGTGTTCGTTAACCACCGACCGAGCAGCCTCGGTAAAGTATCGGCGATTTCCTCGACCCTCGGATGCATGAATTCCGTGAGGTAGACGATTTCATCGTCACCGGCCAGCACTTCGGTATGTGCGCGATCGAATCGTTCTCGACGTATTTTGAGATCGGCGACGCGGATAGTGTCTTCATAGCTCATCCATAATGCGAGATGTTGAGCCACCGTTCGAGTAAGACGGCGGTCATCTTCGTTGTCGTATTTCTGAATCTCGACGACGCGATCAATGTAGCTCGCTGCATACGCGGGATCTTGATAATCAATGAGCCGGCGAACGCCGATTAGTAGCATTTCGCGTGCCGTTGGCGTTACCTCGTTCGCGATTCGATTCAACAGGGCTGCTACTTCCGGATGAGTAGCCGTGGACTCTTGCGGCCGAATAGCCGTGGTGGCCACAACAGGCGCCGTGTCGCCCGCTTGCGCAATATCAAACGCAGCGCCAAAAGCTGCCAGGTTGTTCGCAACGGATTTTCCGCTCGCCGTAATCGCAGATTCAAAGTGCTGTCGCTCGAACGGCAGTCGCGCACTGGCGGCCAAGGCGCCAAATAGAGTCGCACTGATCACCGTATTGTGGGTCTCGGCCAGCGCGTGCATGTCGAAGCAGACAAGATGTTTCGAAGCGTCGCTGATCGTTTGCTTGATTTCCATGGACGAAACCCGCCCATCGCCCAGAGCGCTTTTCTCGGTTAGCGCGTAGTAGCGGTGATCGGAGGCAATCAAAGTCGTTCGATCGGGTGTGACGATACCGCGTTGTACAGCACGTCCCGCTTCTGCGAGTTCGGCGGCAACGACGATGTCGACGTCTCCCGCGACGGGCATCAAGGCCATTACCGGTATGCCTGGCGCATCTCCTTCGGGAAACATTTCCAGGTAGTAAATGGTTGTTCCGGTGCGCTGGGCTACTCCCGGGACAGACGTCGACTGCACAAAGTAGCCATTCGATTCACCGATTGCGACTAGCCAATCAGCAAGTACCGCGCCACCCTGACCGCCGATAGCGGCGACGGCTATCGTTATCCGTTTGCGATCGTCTTGGAGCATGGCTTCGATCAGCACGCATAACGCGCGAGTTGTCGCGCGTGCCGATCTTGTAAGTAACGAATGACCCCTGAGCGCACTTTTTCAACTAAGCGATCCCATTTCGATGGGTTGTAAATCACCTCGGCGCGATAGAAAGACGGACATAGGGCCGCCGCATGTGCGATTTCGCCACATACGCCGCAGCCCACGCAAGTATTGTCGACGAACGCGACGGGATCGCTGCGTAGGGGATCAGGGTTGTCTTTAATCGTCAGTGAAGGGCAGCCAGATAGGCGAATGCATGAATGATCACCTGTGCACGTTTCGGGATCGACCCCGAAGCGTTCTTTGACGACTCGTTTGCCCGCGCTGCGTTCGGCGTTGAAGATCGGTTTTTCTCGACGTTGCCGATTGAGCATGCACTCGGAGCGAGCAACTATGACTTTCGGTCCTGCGGTTTTTGTCGTCATGGCTGTGCGCAAGGTTCGAGTCATTTTCGCTAGATCGTAGGTATGTACCGTTTTCACCCACTTCGCACCGACCCCTTTCACCGCTTTGGCGATCGGGTTTTTCGTACTACGTAAGGGATGATCGCCAAGCGAAGACAAAATATCCTGCCCGCCGGTGGCGGCGGCGTAACCGTTATCGACAATCACAACGACATTGTCATTTTCATTGAACACCGCGTTTCCGATGCCACTGGTTAGGCCGTTGTGCCAAAAACCCCCGTCGCCCATTACGCTGATTGTTCTACGATTGGATTGGACGTTGAACGCGGCGCCACCTGCGGCGCCCAGGCCGTAGCCCATCGTGGTGTTGCCAATATTGAAAGGCGGCAGAATCGAAAATAAATGACAACCGATATCGCACGAAACATGGAACTCGCCAAGTTCGCGTTGGAGCAATTTCATTGCCGTGAAAACTGGACGTTCCGGGCAGCCCGTACAAAACCCTGGCGGGCGAGGCGGGATTGAATTTGCGAGGTCTCTGGCGAGTTCGTTACTGGTCGCAAGCGCTTGGTCACGATCTGCGAGATTAGAATCCAGCAGGTGGCTTGCTTCGATACGCAAGAATTTTTGGATCCCGGCAAGTAGCACATCGCCGGTGTACTCGCCGGCCTTCGGCAAGACGTCCTTGCCGTGTACGCGGGTATTTAGGTCGGCGTGACGTAACACGGTGTTTAGCGCTTGCTCAATATACTCCGGTTGCCCTTCTTCGATGAGTAACACGGATTTTTTATTGGCACAAAATGCGGTCAATTCGTCTTCGATTAGCGGGTAGGTCACGTTCATGACATAGGTCGAAATTATGGCAACGCCAAAGCTATCCGCCAAGCCAAGAATTTCAAGCGCGCGCGAAGCGCCGTTGAACATTCCGCCTTGCAAGATAATACCGATACCCTCGATATCGCCCTCCATGATCTCGTTAAGCCGATGCGATTTAATGTATGCCACCGCGGCCGGCCAGCGCTCATTCACTTTTTCATGTTCGTGAGCAAAGCTTGCCGGCGGTAGTACGATGCGGCTCGTATCGCGTACCGGGTTCTCCATGGCGTCGCGCAAGCTTGGGTTCGGCTGACGATTGGTACTCGCCACAAAACGTCCGTGCACGTGACACGCACGGACTCTAAGCTCCAGCATGACCGGTGTGTGGCTCGCTTCCGACAAGGCGAAGCCGTGTTCCACCATCGATACGATACTTTCGAGATTCGGGCGCGGATCGAGTAACCAGATCTGGGATTTCATTGCGAACGCGTGGGAGCGCTCTTGCATGATCGACGATCCCTCGCCGTAGTCTTCGCCGACGATCACTAAAGCACCACCAGTGACGCCGCCCGAGGCGAGGTTTGCTAACGCGTCTGAAGCAACGTTAGTACCGACTGTCGATTTCCATGCAACCGCGCCACGCAGTGGGTAATTAACGGATGCCGCGAGCATCGCCGCTGCTGCGGCTTCGGAAGCGCTCGATTCAAAATGCACGCCGAGCTCATCCAAAATTCCCTGCTGTTGCGCATCGCCCAGAACATCCATCAAATGTGAGATGGGTGCGCCTTGATAGCCACCAATGTAGGCGACTCCGGATTGCAACAAGGCTTTGGTGACGGCGAGTATGCCTTCACCGTGGAAAGGTTCGCCCGCGCCTAGACGCAGTTTCTTAACTTCCTCAGTAAATGAACGTTCGGCCATGGCTGCTAATTATCCTAGCGACCTTTAGGCTGGGACTAGAGCGAGTGCGCGACACGGACTCCCTGAACCATTCTCGATTTTTAGCGGTGCCGCGATCACTACCGCGCCGGTCGCCGGCAGCTGGTCCAAATTACATAACGCGGCGAGACCATATTTGTTCGCGCCATGCATTAAGTTGTGACACGGGAACTGCGGGTCTTGGCCGAAACTTTGCCCGGCGTCCGTGCCGACGGTCTCGACGCCTGCGCCTTTCACGTTGCGTTCTTCGGCCAGAAATCGAATCGCGTCCGGTTGCCAACCGGGTGTGTGACTACCATCTTCTCGCACATTCAAAAAATCATCAGAATCAAATTTCTTTGACCAATCGGTACGGAAAAGCACCCATGCGTCCGCAGGAATTGTACCGTTCACCGCTTCCCAGTTCTTTAAGTAATCCACGCTCACCAGGAAATCTGGATTTGCTTGGCAGTCGGCTGCGGCGTCAATAACGCAGGCGGCGCCGATAAATGCTTCATTAGGCACCGTATCCGTCGCGTTCTGTTTGTGATCTTTGCCCGTTACCCAATGGATAGGGACATCGAAATGAGTGCCCGTGTGCTCGCCGCAAGAGAAATTATTCCAATACCATCCTGGCCCGCGATCGTCGTATTTTGAGATCTCCTCCATCTTGAACGGCCAGGACTGTCCAAATTCAGGCGGAATGGATAATAAAGGCGTGCGCGCATGTAAAGGCTGCGTGAGATCGACGATTCGAATGGAACCAGCGCTTATGCCGGTAATGAGATCCAGTAGGGTATTGGCGGCCATCGGATTCCTCGTCTGTTAGTAATTAATCAACAGTATAAGGTCTTGGTTCGAGCGGTACACCTGGCTCGACCGACTACTCGTGATCTTTTATTTGGTGGCTCGGCGGCTTCAAGGCAATCTGAATGTCGCGTTGCTCCTCAGCCTCGCGCTCGCCAATTAAATACGCTTGCGCTTGGCCGGACAAATACGGCTTCGGCCAGAATTGACCTCGATATCCGTAGCGCGCAGCCGCTTCTAGTACAAAGTACGGGTTGCTTAAGTGGGGACGTGCGAGCGCCACAAGATCGGCCCTTCCCGACAGCAATATCGTGTTTACTTGATCGGCGGTCGTGATGTTGCCAGCGACGATAACTGGTATCTTAACTCGATGCTTAACTTTGTCGGCGAACGACACTTGGAACATACGCCCGTACACCGGTTTGTCATCGCTAACCGTCTGCCCGGTCGACACGTTAATCGCGTCCACTCCAGCTTCTTTTAGAAGTTCGCAAGCGCGCACCAATTCGTCCTCGGTGATCCCGCCCGGCGACCAATCTGCCGCAGAGAGCCGCACCGACATGGGTTTGGCCGCAGGAAACACCGCACGCATCGCGCGGAATACTTCAAGGGGGAAGCGCATCCGGGCATCGATGTCACCACCGAAGCGGTCGCTGCGCCGATTCGTCAACGGCGAGATGAAACTCGCCAACAAATAACCGTGGGCAGCGTGCAGTTCCACCATATCGAAGTTTGCCTGTTCGGCAAATTTCGTTGTTTGTACGAATTGCTCGACGATGATTGCCATTTGGTCCTGCGTGAGTTCGGCAGGCAGCGCACTTTGCGGCCTATAGCGCAGGGCCGATGCCGACACCAACGGCCAATTGTCCCCCTTGAGCGGGAGATCCATTCCGTCCCAGCCGAGGCCCGTCGATCCTTTACGTCCGGCGTGGCCAATTTGCATGCACACTTTCGCCGGTGATTGCTCATGAACAAAGTTGGTTATCTCGCGCCAGGCATCTTTTTGTTGAACGTTCCACATGCCGGTACATCCCGGCGTGATGCGGGCGTCGGCTGATGGGCAGGTCATCTCCGTGTAAATTAAACCGGCTCCACCGATTGCGCGACTGCCGTAATGGACTAAATGCCATCTGTCTGGCAATCCATCACTCGCCGAGTACTGCGCCATGGGTGACAACACGACTCTATTGACCAGTTGCATATCGCGCAGTCGATAGGGCGCGAACATGGGCGGCGTGCCAGGCTCAAGTGCGTAGCCCTCTAAGTTTTGCGCGCGGGTAAACCCGGCCTCAACTTTTGCGACAAAATCTCGATCGCGCAGGCGGAGGTTTTCGGAGGTAATCTGTTTCGATCGAGACATCACTTGGAATGCGAATTTCTCGGGTTCGACGTTCCAGTGTTCATCCATGGTTTCAAACCACGCGAGCGACACGTCGGCTGCGTGCTGAGTAATTTCGACGTCCGCTCGACGCTCAGTGTCAAAGGTGGCCAGTGCCGCGCTGATGTCGTCTTGCTGCTTGAGTGACTCGAACAGTGCGATTGCGCTTTCCATCGCGAGTTTCGTGCCAGATCCAATAGAAAAATGCGCAGTATGTTGGGCATCACCGAGTAGTACTAAATTGTTCCGCACCCAAGTTTTGTTTTTAACTTCCGGAAATTGTCGCCACAAAGATCGGTTGACGACAAATCCATGGCCATCGAGTTCTTCAGCGAATATTGTTTCTAGATCGCGCGCATACTCATGCTCCTGCATGTCCCCAAATCCAAACCCTTCCCACGTACTGGGCTGCATTTCGCAAACCCAAGTACTCTTTGCGGGTTCGTACTGGTAGGCGTGCATGACAATGATGCCGTGCGCAGTTTCGCGAAAAAAATACTTGAATGCATCTAAGGGTCGAGTCGATCCCAGCCAACAAAAATAATTTCTTCGAGTGACGATTTCTGTACCAAAGCTATCTGCGTATTTCGAACGGATAACACTAGCCAAACCATCGGCCGCTACGACGAGATCGCTCTCGGCGAATTCACTCTCGTCGGTTACCTCGTGGTCGAAATGTAGATTAACCCCGAGAGATGCGGCGCGAGCATGCAAAATCTGTAATAGCGTGAGACGCGAACAACCGCAAAACCCATTGCCAGCGCAGCGCAGGACGGTACCGTGATAGTGGACGTCGACATCGTCCCAGTACGCGAAAGACCGACGAATCGATTCGTAAGACGGATTGTCGTATTCGTCGAGAAAACCCAAAGTTTGATCCGAGAACACCACACCAAAGCCGAACGTATCGTCAGCGCGATTGCGTTCGAACACATCGATTGTCCAGTCGGGCCAGGCCTTTTTTACAAGGATTGCGAAATATAATCCGCCGGGGCCGCCGCCAATTACAGAAATTTTCATTGATGTCTTTTTAAGCCTGTTCGTGACCCAACGCTCGGTTGTGATCACCCGCTTGAAAAGTATTTTAAGTTGAAAATATTCTAGCTTGAAATGAATATTTTGTCATGCGGCGAACAGGGTGATGCGTCTGCGGGCCGGATGTCGAGACGGGTCCAACATGCGGGCGCTTATGGCGTGGCTGAGAATGCTTGTTTAAAACAGCGCAACGTTAAACTTGAGCGAGTGTTCTTGATACCGCGCAATTTGTAGAGTTTGTTAAGTAGAAAGTCCTCGTAACCCTTAGTTCCGGCGACCGCTACTTTCATAAAACAGTCGTACTCACCGGTTAGGAGATACGCTTCTATCACTTCGGGCATGCCTGCAACGGAGTTCTCGAATTCGGTAAAAATTGCCGCATCGTGACGTTCGAACATAATTTCAATTATTGCAGTGTCAGGCAGGCCAATTTTCTCTTGATTGATCACCGTCACGTATCGTTGGATGACGCCGTCCTTTTCCATGCGCCGAACTCGCGACCAGCACGGGCTAGTCGACAAGCCTACTTTTTCCGCCAACAAAGGGTTTGTGATGCGAGCATTGCTATGCAAAGTCTGCAAGATCTTTCGATCTACCTTATCCATACCGAGCTCTCCGCTACTGATATTAAATCAAGAATAGAATTATATTTTGAATATATAGAAAATAACGGAAATATATCCTTAAAATACATTCTATTGACGTATATAGAGAATAATAATCCTTAATTACTAGTTTATTATGCTTGCAGCGATTCTGCGGTGTGAACGAGGCAAGACAAATGACCGATTCTGCACAACGAAGCGGCGCCAATATTTTGCTCGAAGTACTCGAAACAGAGGGCGTTGAGTACATTTTTGGTAATCCGGGCACGACCGAGTTGCCGTTGATGGACGCGCTTATCGACAGACCTGGCATTCACTACGTGCTTGGACTCCAAGAAGCCACCGTCGTCGCAATGGCGGATGGTTACGCCCAAGCTTCGGGCAAACCAGGCTTCATTAATTTACATACCGCGGGAGGCTTGGGGCACGGTATGGGCAATTTGCTGAACGCCTATACGTCCGGTACGCCGCTTGTGGTGACCGCCGGTCAACAAGATTCTCGCCATTCAATTACTGATCCTTTACTGCAAGGCGACTTGGTCTCAATCGCGAAACCAAGCTGTAAGTGGGCCGCCGAAATTACCTCGCCCGAGCAAATACCAATCTTGACCCATCGTGCGTTTCAAGACAGCCAGGCGACACCGTCAGGCCCGGTATTTCTCTCGTTACCCATGAATGTCATGGAAGAGTCGAGCGCCATTCAGATGTCTGAGGTGTCACACGTAGACCGGCGTCCCGTCGCTCATTCGCTACCCGAACTTGCCCAAGAATTGGTGGCAGTGATGCCAGGTAAGTTAGCGATCATTGCAGGTGACGAGATCTCAGCGAATGACGCTTACAAAGAAGTCGTCGAACTTGCCGAAATTTTAGCGGCTCCGGTATTTGGATCTTCTTGGCCCGCACATATTCCTTACCCGACCAGCCACTACTTGTGGCAAGGAAATTTGCCGACAAAAGCCGCCGACATCGCGATCGCCATGGAGGGTTTCGATTGCGTGTTCGCGCTCGGAGGAAAATCGTTTATCACGATCCTCTATTCCGAAGAGTCTGCCTTACCTGAGGGTTGCGATTTATTTCAACTTTCGGTGGATGGCCGCGATCTGGGTAGAACCTATCCGTCGAAACTTTCCGTGGTCGGAGATATCGAGTATTCGCTGAACGAACTGAACGCCCATCTCAAAGAAAAGATCGGTGCAAGGGACGAAGCATACGCGGTGGAACGGCTGCGCAATGAAAGGGTATTCGAAGACCGTAAAAAAGCCCTGCACGATCAAGCCGAAGGGCTGGAAGACAGGCTCGTTATTCACCCCCTTGTTGCGGCTCGAGAATTAGTCGCCGCGATCGGGCAAACTCCAATCGTGGACGAAGCGATCGCCACAGCCGCCCACGTACGCAAATTTCTACATAACAATTACACGCGGCAATATTCGTTCTTGCGCGGCGGCGCCTTGGGATGGGGCATGCCTGCTGCAGTCGGCTTTTCGTTAGGGATCGGACGCAAACCGGTTGTTGCGTTAGTTGGCGATGGTGCGGCGATGTATTCTCCGCAGGCATTGTGGACGGCGGCGAACGAAAAGCTGCCTGTTACTTTTATCGTCATCAACAATCTCGAATACAATGTGCTGAAGAATTTTATGCGCTCGCAGCCGCACTACAATTCGACTCGCACGGGAAAATTTATCGCGATGGATATTATTGATCCCATGATTGATTTTCAGGCATTGGCGAAATCAATGGGTGTCGTGGCACAACGAGTCATCGACGCGCAGGAGATTCAATCGACGGTTGCGAGTGCCATCGGTTCAGGCAAACCGAATTTGATTGAAATCGTGGTTAGCGCAGAGCAGTAATGCTCGTCGATACCACGACTAGGTTGACCGCGAAATTCGATATCGCTATAACGCTAAATCGACGTTAGTTCGAGACCGATTCGTGCCCACTTTGTCGGCCATGTCGGATTCCACGATTTCAGTTAAACAATAGCCGGGTGCGGTTCAATAGCGCTTAGTTATTTGTTGTGCGCGACGCTTTCGGCCAGTGCAATCAATTCTTTTGCCGTCGTGACCATCGCGTAATCAACCATGTCACCGTCGTAGATAACTGCCGCGTTGCCTTCAGCTTCGGCAGCTACCATCGCAGCGAGTAGGCCCCGTGCGTGTTCTATTTCTTCTTCGCGAGGGCTGAAGATTTCGTTCACGATCGGGACGTGACTGGGATGCATGACACACATCCCGCGCATGCCTAGCCGCCGGTTACGCCCGGCATCGAGACGCAGTCCGTCGAGATCTCGGATGTCCCACCACGAGCTGGTCATCGGGTAGGGTACGCCGGCTGCGCGGGAATCAAGTACCGCTTTCGAGCGCAGATAAGCCGTTTCCTCGCCGTGTTTTGTCCATTGATATCCGACCGCACGCGCCGCGTCGCCGCCCGGTCCGCATGCGAGCATGATCTGATGGACTCTGCGACCTGCCCTAGCGATTTCGCAAGCGTCGTGCATCGCGGCCGCCGTCTCTAGGGCAAGCGTCGTGGCGATGGAACCGTCAGGGATACCGGCGGACCGTTCGAGGTGCGACAGCAGCGTGTCTAGCGACATAATATCTTCGATATTTTCGATCTTCGGCAACATCACTGCACGTAGCTCAGGACAAACAATGCTCTGCAAATCGTCCAATGTGCGACCCGTCGCGTAGCCATTGACCCGTACGGAGCAGTATTGTCCGTCCTGGAAGAGTTTTTGCACGCTTTCTCGCACCAACGGCCGCGCCGCGGATTTGTGTTCTTCGGGCACAGCGTCCTCGAGATCGAGGATCAGTTCGTCCGCCCCAGAGGCTTGTGCTTTTGGTACCCAGTCGGGTTTATGTCCAGGCACGAATAAAGATGAACGCACGAGATGCATGTTGTGGTCTCCTAGTAGTCGATTTTCGGGCGCGGCGATCGCATGGCGGGGATTCTATGGTCCCGCCTAGATTAGCGCCAATTAAAAATTTCGAGCAAGGAATTGCAGCTAAGCGCTGCGGCGCGCTCTCCGAACAAACGTATAATCGGATCGTGTCGTAATTTCGATTGAAACAAGAAATTTAAGGAGAACAAGTTTTGGACTTTGATTATTCAGACGACCAACGTGCAATCCGTGAAGCAGTCGCTGCTGTGGTGAGTCAGTTCGATGCCGATTATTGGTTAGAACGCGATGACGACGGTGAATTCCCGCGCGCCTTCCATAAGGAGATGGCCGCAGCCGGTTGGCTCGGCATTACCATGCCCGAAGAATATGGCGGCTCCGGACTTGGTGTCACAGAGGCCGCGATCATGATGCGCGAAGTCTGTAGTCACGGCGGCGGTTACGCGGCGGCATCAACCATCCACATCAATCTATTCGGCCCCCATCCGATCGTCGTTTTCGGCACCGACGAACAGAAAGCGCGTTGGGTACCACGTCTTGTTAGCGGCGAAGATCAATGCTGCTTCGGAGTGACCGAGCCAGACGCAGGTCTCAATACAACCCAAATTAAAACATTCGCGCAAAAAATCGATGGCGGATATCTCGTCAACGGACAAAAAGTGTGGACCTCGACCGCACAAGTCGCGAACAAAATAATGCTGCTCGCACGCACAACCCGTTTTGAAGACGGCAAACGTCCAACCGACGGCATGAGTGTTTTCTACACCGACATCGATCGCGACAGAATGGAGATCACCCGCATTCCAAAAATGGGCCGTAAGGCAGTTGACTCGAATACGGTGTTCATCGACAACTTGTTCATTCCCGATGGAGACCTAATTGGCGAAGTGGGGAAGGGGTTCTCCTACATTTTGCACAGCTTAAATCCCGAGCGGATTCTGGTTGCGTGCGAAGCCATCGGCGTTGGTCAAGATGCGCTCCGCCGCGCTGCGAAGTATGCCGGTGAGCGAGTCGTCTTTAATCGCCCGATTGGCATGAACCAAGGCATTCAGCATCCGCTCGCCGAAAATTGGATGCATCTCGAAGCGGCCTACACGATTGCGATGAAGGCTGCATGGCTGTACGACAATCATCGCCCTTGCGGCGCGGAAGCAAACACGGCGAAATACCTCGGCGGCAAAGCGGGATACGACGCCTGTTTGAATGCCGTGCTGACTCACGGCGGATTCGGATACGCGAAGGAATATCACGTAGAGCGTCTTCTGCGCGAAGTCACCGTGACGCGGATCGCTCCGGTATCCGAACAATTGATTAAGTGTTTTATCGCCGAGAAGGTTCTGGATTTGCCGCGTAGTTACTGATCAATACTTTGCCTGTAGCCAGTGCCAGCTGTAGCCGGCACAACCGGCCGCGTAGGAATTTGTCCTCGCATCTTTGGAATATAACTCACGACGCAGTGGACTTAAGCGGCGGGCAACTGCCGCAGCTTCCGCGAAGAATCGGGCTGCGGGGCCGGTCTCATGGTCACCTTCGCTTCCCAAGCTATTAGTAGACCGGGGAGGTTTGAAGCTGGGGCGGGCTTTGCTCTACCCATAGGACAAATCAGCCTCACCTTAGGACGAGTTCGAGCGCGAGGAGTCATTCCGATGAGCGTATTCGATGATGATATCGAACGTATTGGTCGAGGGTGGGTCGATATCGGGTTTTAACTTTGCGATGTTAATTTACGCGTCCGATTAATCCACCGGTTGTATCGAGGCTTGAACTGGCGCTTGATCCTTGACGGCCGGAATATAGACGTACACCGCGGCTCAAATATTAAATGCAGGTACCCTCGAAATCGGATCAATCGAACGTGCAAATCAACAGCTTCAAGTCCTGTCGCCACTCCCATCCCGCGTTTACGATCTAACCCACGTCAATTACACTGCCGGAAATAGTAGTTACCGGTGGTCCTAAGTAAGTGTTAAGCAGTCGAGGCCCGGATGGAAAAGCGGACTGTCGTTTGCATTACTCGCGACCGTCGCATAACGACCGAGGCGGTGTGAAAAGAGGATCGTCAGCGTATCGTTGATGTGAGATCATGTCGTGGTAGCAACGCACGAGAAAATAGCGGATGAAACGGTTTATCGAAGGTGACCACCGAGATCAGAAAACGCTGTTACCGGATTGTCTCGAAGATTTCGTATCCGAAGATAATCCTGTGCGGCTAGTTGATGTCTTTACCGATGGTCTGAACCTGGAGCAACTGGGTTTTGAAAGTGCGTCGCCGGCGGCAACGGGTAGACCGGGCTGTCATGCTGCCACACTGCTGAAGCTTTACGTCTATGGTTATCTCAATCGGATCCAATCAAGCAGACGCCTAGAGCGCGAAGCGCAACGTAACCTGGAGTTGATGTGGTTGCTACGACGCTTGGCACCCGACTGAAAGAAAAACTCGTAACGGCGAAGGCGCAGGCCGAGAAGCTCCAGGACATTGGCGAGCAACTGAAAGGCATTCCTGGTGGTCAACTATCGTTGACTGATCCGGACGCTCGCTCGATGGCAACCAGTGGGCGCGGCAGTGGTGTGGTGGGTTACAACGTTCAGATAGCAGTAGACAGTAAACATCACATGATAGTTGCCCATGAAGTCGCCAATGTGGGCCATGACCGTGCATCGCTTCATACGATGTCGGAACAGGCGCGTGACGCGATCGGCGAACCCGGCTTAATCGCAATCGCTGATGGGGGGTTACTACAGCGGCAAAGAGATCGTCGCCGGTGACGCGGCCGGCAGTTAGACACTAACTACCGAAGACTCACACCTCCTGTAATCGATCAAAGGGACGCTTTGAGAAACAAGATTTTCGTTATCTCTCGGAAGTGGATGGATACGAATGCCCGGCGGGCGGGCGCGCGATCTATCGATATGCAAGTGAGGAGAAAGGTCAGGCCGTTCGCAGGTACTGGTCACCGGCTCTGGCTCCTGCTTCGCTCTACCTCCCCCATCCATGGGGTCGACGCACTTTCCGACTAAGACGCTACCGAAGGTCAGTACTGAGATGAGTTTGCATGTCTTGACGTATAACTTGAAACGTACGATGAAGATCTTCGGAATTGGAACCCTGATAGGGGTGGTCGGGGCTTGAGTCCCGATCTATTTTCTGGTTGGCGACGTTGTATTAGCGAAATATTACTCGCTAAGATATTTGCGCGAAGTTACGATCGTCTGCGACGGGACCAAATCTCTCTTTTCACACAGCCTCGACCCGTAACGGACCGTCGCATACCGACAAAGTTATCTTGCCGCAAACTCTAAAGCCGTGTCCCAGGACAGCGACAAAAGAGCCTGTTAGGATGAGCTGCAAGATGATTTCGCAAGGGTGCGAACATGTTGCCAGTCGCCTATTGGCAGGGAAGCCAGTGCCGGTGTTGCTGCGTCGCACTATGTCTTGAGTACGTAACCCACCTTACGAGTGAGTCACTGAGTAAAATGACCACCACTATCCTTTTTTACAACACCCATCTGTTCCTCGACACCCACCCGGTGCGACGTACGATTCTTGACGATGAGGAGAGAACGGACGCGATCGTCAGATCGATTCTTCGCCGGCGACCCGAGATTGTCGCGCTGTGCGAAGTGTGGGCGGAGGCGCGTGCGTCCCGCGTGGCCCGAGGGTTGGAACGAGACTATCCGTTCCACTTCCGACCCGAGACCCGGGCGGGATTTGCACTCTCTTCGGGGTTGCTGCTGATGAGCCGGCTCCCGATACGGAAGGCGGAGTTCACCCCGTACTACGACTCCCCCGATCACCGTCGCGCCGATATGGGGTTCGTCACCGCGGCTCTCTCCAGACCCGATACCGACGAACTCACTTGCCGCTTGATCATGACCCACGACCAGGCAACCTTTGACGACGATGTCGAACGATACGCCAAGATCCGTTCTCAAAACCGCACTCGAATTATCCAACGAGCCAACGAATTCCCACCCGACAATGTGCCGCTCATCGTGACCGGGGATTTGAACGTTATCGGTGAGACGACGGAGTATGAATCCATGCGCGAGCAGTACGAGGACCTCGGTCTGATCGACATGTGGATGACCCATCACAGCGAGTCGCCTTCCGCCCCGACAGCGCCTGAAGGATTGACGTACAGCGGCTCCGCCAATCCTTTGATCGAGGCGTTCGACGGCAAAGAAATGGCGCGCTCGGAAGAACGCCTCGACTACGTTTGGGTGTCGGCGTCGACCCGGCCCGGCTGGCGCAAGTGTTCGGTTGAACGTCACGCCTACGAGTACCGGCATTCGGCAACCGAAATCTGGCCGGCTTCCGATCACTACCCGCTGGAGGCCTCGCTGGACCTTTGAGAACTGCCGCCCAGCCCGTCGGATCGGGTGAAGAGTTCTGAAAAGCGGGGTGAGTTGGTGCTGATTGGTCACTAAGGTGCACTCGAAACCCGCACCGCCGAGCAACATCGGTTACCCTATCGACTCGCGATCGCACACATGCATGGTTGCATGGTCGAGGATCGCGCTGGCTGCGAGGCCAGCTGTGCTGAATCCAGAGCGCAATGTGGCGCTTTCCCTTGATTCTAGGTACTAAGACCTACTCGGGACGCCCGAGGACGACTGATCTCGTCCGGTCTCCGGCCGACGGTTTTTATTTTTACGAACGACAATTCGCAAGGAGCCGCAGATGCCGCGACAGATTAGGGATTTCATGCCGGAGGAGCTCGAATTTCAGATGTTCGTGCTGGACGAGCTGGCCGACGAGCTCGCAGCCCAAGGCGCTGACGTGCTCAAGCTCACGATTGGCGTGGCGGACCTCCCTACGCCGAAGGTGGTTCTCGATCGCATCATGGAAAAACTGGTCGATCCGGACTTCGTGCGTCGCGTATACCCCGAGGGACTTCCCGAGCTTCGTGAGGCAATTGCCGCCCACTATCATCGCCGCTATCGCGCAGACGTCTCGATGGACAACGTCATCGTCAATACCGGCACCTCACCGCTATTCCGTAACATCTTCCAACTTGTCGCCTCGCCCGGTCAGGAAATCTTGCTGCCGCGTCCGTATTACGCGCTCTATGCATACTGCGCTACCCTCGCCGGAGCGACGGTAAAATTCTACGGCATCGACCTCGACACGAAGCGCGTCGACATGGACTCGTTTCGGCGTAACTTCTCTGCGGAACGAACCGCCCTGGTCGTCATTAACTCGCCAGGCAATCCCATTGGGAACGTTGTCACCGAGGACGAATACCGCGAGATTTATCGCATCGTCGACCGCCAGGCCTATGTGCTGAACGACGAGATCTACAACAACACGATGTTCTACGACGAGTTCCGCACCCCCTTGGAATTCCTGCCCGAGTACAACGAGGAGGTGACGATCGTCACTAACAGCTTCTCCAAAGGTTTTCGCCTCTATACGAAACGCGTCGGCTTCGCGATCGTGCCGAAGGATCTGCAACGCAACCTACGCGTAATGCAGCAACATACCTTGCTCTGCACTGATCCTTGCTACCAATATGCGATGATCGGCGCCCTGGAAGACGACGCTAGCCCCGAAGAGCTAAACCGGGTATTCCGCAGCCGGGCCGAATATACGACGAGCCAACTCGCTGATACGGGGTGCACCCCCATCGCCGCAGATGGCGGGTTCTACGCAATGCTGCGGTGCGAGGACTGGAACAATTCGCTGGGCTTTGCCTCCTCGAAGGAGCTTGCCCGGGATATATTGGAGAAAGCCCATGTCGCGGTCGTCCCCGGCACCGATTTCGGGGTGCCGCACGATCTGCGGTTGTCGTTTTGCTGCGACCGATACACGGTCGCAATCGACCGGTTGAAAAAATACTTCAGCTCTCAACGCGCGGTTGGAGGAGCAACGCGGTCCAACAGTGAGCCAAGTATACTCACCTCGGAAGCAACCCAGAGATGAAGGCAGCCGTGGTCGCGGCTGGAATTGGCGCTGCATTCGGAAATTCGCGGACTCTCAACCTAACCGATATCCTCTTGCATTTTGATGGCCGATCGCTCTGCTGTCGCTACGTCGATGCGCTGAATCATAGCGGTATTGAGGAACCAGTGCGCGGCGTCGGATTCAACCTGGACGGGATCGATTACTCATTGGACGTCGTGCGGACAAAAGCCGAAATCCTGCCGCGTCTCCGCGGCTCGATCCGCCCCGCCTGCCCCAACGAGGTGACCGATGTCGTGACAGGCCGAATGCACAAACACGAACGATGTTAGACATCCAGGCCGATGGGCTTGTCGGCATCGCTATCGGCGTTGTCCTCTACGCGGCGACCTATCTGTCGTTCGTTCGGATTCTGCGATTTCCTAGAAACTGGCTGCGTCCCGATCTCTCGGCATTGCTTCCCACGGGTGGGCTCGCCGCAATGCTGCTCGCGCACGTGGCGCTGAGCGAAGGGACCGACATGGTCGCCCTGGGGGTGGCGGCCGGCTTGCTTGGCCTCTTGTTCTACACTATCGCGGCCCCGGCGATGGCCTTCCGACCGGCTTCCCGCCCCATCGAGTTCCTGGCCCGACACGGGGACGCGGCGGCTCTTTTTATCCTCGCACCAGCGGCCATCGCCGGGTATTTCATCTCGAATTTGCCACTGCGGGGGGCGCTCGCTGCCGCCGCGACCATCGAGCTAGCGTGGTATCTACAGCGCCTCCGGGCCGACTGGCAGCGTCCGCTATTTCAGATTCTGGGTCCCGACCTGGTGGTTCTCGAGACCCAGGCCAAGGGGGATATTGAGGGCTTCGCAAAACGCCACGGCATCGGCGAGCTGGTGCTGTCACACGGTGCGGTCGGTTGGCGCGGCTGCGATAGGTCTACGTCGCCATGTCCGTTCAATCTCTATGTCAATCGCCTGGGACTGAATACCGCGCCCTGCTGCCGCGAGCGTATGAAAGATATCTGCCACGCAGTTGGAGGCTGGCTCGAGGACATGGGAATCGTCTATTGGCTCGAAGGCGGCACGTTGCTCGGGGCAGTGCGCGAGAATGGCACTCTTCTCCAGTGGGAGGATGACGTGGACGTATCCGTTGTCCTCGACGACGACCGCGCTTGGGATGCACTGGTGACGGGGGTTGCCAAGCGTGGTGCTCGCGATGGGTATTTTGTGGACGTCTTCAAGCGAGGGGGGCTGATCGCGATTTCCCACGCCTTCCCCCGGCGCGCGCCCCTGCGCTGGGAGAACTATCGACTGCGCGGAGAGATCCGGCTCGATCTGGCCGTATACCGCCCCGCGCTTAGCCAAGGGGAACCCGTGCTCGAGAGACGCTCGTCGAAGGGCTCCATGCCCGCCACCGACAGTGGGGGCTTCGGGGTGGCACGCGAACTCGTCTTGCCAACCTCGACCATTAGTCTGCTTGGCCGTGATTTCGCCGCCCCGGGGCGGCCCGAGGATTATCTGCGTGTCCTATATGGTGACTTCAACCGAATCGCGTACTCCTACGTAGACGCCGGACCTGCCGAGGCCCGCCGCGATCTCGACAGTGCCGCGCCTCCGGGGTCAGGCGGCTGAAGTCGTCAGTACGCAATCCGATAAAGCAGAACTGCAGGACACGCATGAATTGATGCAGCGCCGATCTTCGTAGCCTCGCGCAGTGGCAGCAGCAGATAAATCTAACGGGTTGATTCTAAAAATCGTAACTTTTTTTATTTACGATGAGATCATCACGAGATTTCAGCGATGCTGAGGCCGCGCTGTCCTTGCTCATCGAAACGTTGGGCGAAGAGAGAATACTGTTTGGCACGGATTATCCTTTTCCTTCGGGCGACACGACACCAGGTAAATTAATCGCAAATCATGGGGCTTTGAACGACGAGCAAAAAGACCGCCTACTGAAAGGGAATGCTAAAGCGTTTTCTCGGTTGGGTTAGTAGAGAGGAACACGATGCGGTTCGTATTTGTACACCGCGGCTAGCACTCGAGAATGTCAAACCGCCTCGGACTTTGGCGCTTGATGCGAATGCCAAGTGATCACGAGGCGCGCGTAACTAACTGTGGTCGCAAAGTCCCGAGCCGACAGACAGCGTCAGAGAACGCCGAGGCCTAGATAGGTTAAGAATTGTTGGATACGTGCCCTCTGTTAGGGGTCTATCCGTTTGGCGCGGTATCTCCCGGCAGGTGTCTAACAAAGCACGAGGTAGGAAACCGCGGAGTCGAGCTTCTCCGCAAGCGCTGTGGAGCCAAGATCACAAAACATGACCGTAATTTGACGGCGCTTGGCTTCAGGTGGTAACGATTGCATGGCCTGCTTCGTAGCAGATTGCTCTACAGGTCGCCCAGCGTCTCATCGTCAAGTTCAAACTCCCGCTTGAGCGCTCGACACGACATACGCCCAGACTGTTGGAGCAATGCGGTGGCTTGTTTGGCGATTTCGGAAAACTTCACCGACTCGACCCCCTCTCACTCGGTCGGGACATAAAAGCAGGAAAGTCGCTTCAAGACAATCATATGACGGGTTAGGACGCGAACACTGAAATTGAGCGTCCGATTGTATATATCTGTACTCAATGACTGGCGTCGCGATGGCGTCCGCCTAATAACATTAAACAATCATCATCCATCGGGGATAAAACCACGCCTACCGGAAACGGAATGGAGATATTTTCGCTTACAGCAACGTCATTTATAAACTTCCCGAGCGAAGGCGACGTTATGTCTGCGACAAGTAATCCCGAGCGAAGGCGACGTTATGTCTGCGACAAGTAATTTAGAGGATGAGGTGACGCGCGAAATAACCGGCGCGGTCTTGCTTACGATGAACTTCAAAACGACTCGCATGAAAATCGGAATTTATACCAGCGCCGCTAGTGTATTTTCGGAACAGGGTGACTACTTAAACGGTGAAGGCAGTGGATGTTCTGAAAACACTGGCGATCACAAATGGCGAGTGCGCGGCCACGACATATTGTCCGATGGAAGCATTATTGCGGCGGGAGGCGAAATGCGTCTTGCAACCCGGACCTATAGCGCCATTGAACATACCGAGAATGTCTCTTGTTGGCCGATTTGCGTCCGTCCAAACATCATTTCCTTGTTGCTTGAACTTCCGTTTAGCGGAAGCGGGTTGAAGAGCCTATGGTAAATTAATATCCATCCGTCAGCATTGCCGGAAATGATAATTATCGGCAATGTTGACGGATGGAACAAATCCACGCCAGTCGACCAAAACATCTCTCAAGATTTCAGATATCTCCGTCCCATGATGAATTAGCAGCGCACCTAACAATGGGATCAAGACGACGTGTTAAAGTCGAGATCCTTCGGGAGACTTCGCTCTTTCCCCTCGGGAAAGGCCACGATGACCGGCGGGTTCTGAGACTTACATCGAACCCCGCTCACTGGCGTTATGAAACTTCGAGGGACGTTCGCGTGAACCTCGGTTTACTGCTACCCAATCAGGGTGTCGTTTTCGGCGCAACCACGGTTTCCGAACTCCTCGAACTTGCAGAGCAAGCGGAAAGCTCAGGTGCGTTTGAAAGTCCTTGGGTCGGCGACAACCTACTCGCAAAGCCTCGGTTAGAATCGGTGACGTTGCTCTCAGCGCTTGCCGCGCGTACCAAACATTGTCGACTCGGTACGGCGTGTATGGCGAGTTTCCCGCTTCGCCATCCGGTGGTGCTCGCCGCGCAGTGGGGCGCGCTCGATTGTCTTGCCGAAGGTAGGACGGTACTAACCGCCTGTATCGGCGGAGGTAGTGCGAAAGGCAATATCGCGGGCGCGTTCAATTCGGAATACGCTGCGATGCAAATCGATCCGCGCGAGCGTACTGCCCGAATGGAAGAGGGTATCGATGTGCTTCGCATTTTGTGGACCGAAGATCCGGCAAGTTTCGAGGGACGCTTCTATCGTTTCGAGGATATCGCAGTACGCCCCCAACCCGCTACGTGCCCATCGATTTGGATCGCGAACAACCCGTGGGTATTCGGGGATATAGAGTCGGGCCCGAACCGCAAGCAGGTAGAGCGCGTGGCTAGGCTTGCTGATGGTTGGATGACAGTCGGCGCAACGCCGAAGCAATTCGCTACGGCTTGGCAAGCGATTGTCACGGCCGCTGGTGAGCATGGCAGAGACGCGACTAGATTGGAAAATTCGATGTACTTCAATCTTAATATCAACGACGACCGGGAAGTCGCGTATACGGAAAGTAAGCGGTTCCTCGATGAGTACTAGCTCCACTCTGGCCAGAGTGGAAAGTTAATGTGTGGACGGGTTACGGATCACCAACGGAGTGCGTCGAGCGCTTACGTGCCTTTGACAAGGTGGGAGTGCAAAACATGATCATTCGTTTCCCTTCCTACGACCAGAAACATCAGCTCAAACGGTTCCTTGCCGAGGTCGTTCCGCAGCTTTAATAGCTTTCACCGCCGCGATGATCGTTCACGTTATGAGCTTAGACGTTTGCGCCGGGACTAATCTATAGGTGAGTTCGAGCTAGTCGATTTATTTGTTCGTCAATGGAAGCGTGCCCAACGATCTTTATGGCGTTCACTTCTACGCCGCCAGAATCTCTTGTGTTGACATCCTTGGCGCCGAAATAATTTGCGGTACGATATAAATCTCAATTATTGATGAGACGAATCTATGAATGCCGTGCTATGCAAAGAATACTGTACGCCGAGCGAGCTAGTCGTTGAAAATAGACCACCGCCGAGCGCCGGACCCGGGCAGGTGCTAGTAACCATGCAGGCGGCGGGTGTTAATTTCGCCGACTCACTCATCATTCAAGGCAAATACCAGTTCAAGCCTGAGTTTCCGTTTTCGCCGGGGCTTGAAGGCGCGGGTGTCATCCGCGAGCTAGGG
Source organism: Gammaproteobacteria bacterium (assembly GCA_047611905.1). Taxonomy (GTDB): domain Bacteria; phylum Pseudomonadota; class Gammaproteobacteria; genus UBA11873. The sequence goes on from JBLFWZ010000001.1 coordinate 64,367, forward strand.
CCTCAGGTTAGCCAATTTAAGGAAGGAGATCGGGTGATGGTGCATCCGATGGCTGCCGGCGCTTTTGCCGAGGAGTTGGTTAGCGATGCGATCACAACATGGAAAATCCCTTCGCAATTGGATTTCGCAACCGCAGCTGGATTCTGCGTTTCCCACGGCACTTCCTATCATGCACTGAAAGATCGTGCCCAATTGGTTTCCGGCGAGACGTTACTCGTGTTGGGAGCCGCGGGTGGTGTCGGGCTTGCCGCCGTGGAACTTGGCAAGGTGATGGGCGCTAACGTCATTGCCGCGGCATCCACGCCGGAAAAGCTTGCGCTGTGTAAGCGCTACGGTGCTGATGAAACCATCAATTACACCTCCGAAGATCTGCGCGCAAGAGTCAAGGAAATTACTGGCGGGCAGGGTGTTGATGTCGTATACGATCCTGTCGGTGGGGAGAGCGGCGTGGCAGCATTTCGAAGTCTACGGCCGGGTGGACGATTCCTCGTTGTAGGCTTTGCCGGTGGTGAGGTGCCGGCGATCCCCATTAATCTCGTCTTGATCAAGCGTTCGAACTTGCTTGGCGTTTTTCTCGGTAACTGGATCCTTGCTCACGAAGCAGCTGCGCGATCGACTATGCAGGAGCTCTGCACTTTCGCAATCGAGGGCCGTATCCGTCCGCATATATCGGCACGTTATCCGCTCGAACGCGCTGGTGAGGCAATCGACCATGTGGCGCAGCGTAAAGTCGAGGGTAAAGTAGTGATCGACATAGGGTAAGGTTCAACGCTACTGAGCATGCAGGTCGACGTTGACGACCCTCGAGAGTTGCCGGAGAGCTGCGGGGCTCGCGCCATCGAACCCGTTAGTTGAACCGGACAGAAGCTATACCCTTTCGGCGTAGGGCAATGAATAGGGAAGCAACCAGTGCGATTTCTGAATCGCTTGGCGCGATCTTCATCGCGATCTCGCTAAATTAGGCAGCCACTTAGATCAGATAGAATTCGCTATGCTGAACGCGAGCTCGCGGTAGGGGCCGGCGGCGACTATTCCGAGGCTATGCGGCGAATGATGTAACCGCCCGAACGTTCGTCGAGTTCGAGATCGAGATAACCGCGGCTTTGTGCTTCTTCGAGGAGTTTATTGAAAGATCGAACACCATAAGAGCTTTCGCTAAAGCCTGGACGGCGGCGTTTCAAAGCTTGCTTAATCATCGAACCCCACAAGCGGTCCTCGTCGCCACGTTCGTTGTGCAGTGCGTCTGCCGTCTCGATGACTAAGTCGATAGCTTCCTGCAATGGGTCTTCCGTCTGCGATTTAGTTTGATCTTTCGTCGCCGGCTTCTTCGTTTTAGGTTTTTGTCGGGCTTTGTCCGCGGCTTGCTCTTGGCTCACAAGATCGTCATAGAAAATGAACTCGTCGCAATTGCTCATTAGCAAATCAGACGTCGAGTTTTTAACGCCAACTCCTATGACGGTTTTCGCGTTTTCTCGCAACTTGCTCACGAGCGGCGAAAAGTCCGAGTCGCCGCTTATTATCACGAACGTATCCACATGAGACTTTGTGTAGCATAAGTCCAGTGCATCCACGACCATGCGAATATCGGCCGAGTTTTTGCCTGATTGGCGCACATGCGGTATCTCGATTAACTCGAAAGCCGCCTCGTGCATTGCTTCTTTGAAGTCTTTATAGCGATCCCAATCGCAGTAAGCTTTCTTTACCACGATGCTGCCTTTTACCAAGAGACGTTCGAGAACGCGCTTGATATTGAATTTCGCGTACTTCGCGTCGCGGACGCCGAGCGCAATGTTCTCGAAATCACAAAACACTGCTAGATTTAAATTCTCGAGTTGATTCGCCATGGTCAGTTCCTAAGTTAGAATGCGGTGGTCTTAATATGAACGACTGGCACATTGGCAGCGGATCCTTTCCGTGGCCGTGCCGGTCGGCTCAATTAATCGTGCCGTGGATGCGGAAAACGATGAGGCCCCCTTTGGATAATATAGCTGAGATAGTCCGGTCGTGTTTTGATATCGTGATACAGGCGATCGATGCGTCTAGATTCGAGTACAAAAGCGCAGCAAAGACGATAGATCCGATTTCTCGATCTTTTTCGGATGCATAGTAATACCACCCGATTAGCGTTATCTTCAGTGGCAAATTCGACAAGAGAGACACCGCGATGGATACGGAGTTGAAAGACTTAATCACTGACGTGCAGCAGATGTATCGCGCTGACGCAGAAAAAGCAAAACTGACATTCAAGACTTCGTCGAATCTGGGCGGTCGCTTTCGTTCGGACGTACGGATCCGTGAGCATGAGATGGTTATCGATGAACCGGCCGCGATTGGCGGTACCGATATGGGTCCTAGTCCTGTGGAAGTCATTCTCGCCGCGCTCGGCAGCTGTCAAGAAATTACTTACCGGGCGTATGCGACGGCGATGGGAATCGAAATTGATGACGTATCGGTAACCCTCGAAGGCGATATCGATTTCAGAGGCTTTTTTGCCGTGGACGAATCCGTGCGACCGGGTTTCAATAAAATTCGTGCGTGCGTCGCAATTGAATCGAACGCATCGGCTGCGGATCTCGAGAAACTCCGAGATGCGGTCGATGGACATTGCCCGGTGTTGGATATTTTAAGTAACCCCGTGCCGGTGGAATTAGACGTCGTAATCAACTCAAGTCAGTAACGTGATCAACGGGCAGTTCGATTTAGCCGTGCGTGCAGGTTTTTAGCATCGCGAGAAAAATACCGAGTCATCATGCGACACGACGACCCATGAATTCTACTTCCGATCCGATTGTTTACCGCCAATGTCTTGATGATGACTTCGACTCCGTCTATTTCATCATTAACGAAGCCGCGAGCGCCTATCGCGGTTTGTTACCGAGCGAGCACTTAACCGACCCTTACATGTCACGTCAGGAGTTCCGTAGCGAAATCGCAGCGGGCGTGGAATTCTGGGGTTACGAAGTGCACGGCTCTTTACGTGGTGTGATGGGTATCCAGCGCTCGCAAGACGTCATGTTGATCCGGCATGCGTACACCCGATCGGAATTTCAGGGCCTCGGTATTGGTAGCGGACTGCTGAATTTTTTGTTGGCTAAAACACAGAGACCCGTACTGGTCGGGACCTGGTCCGCCTTGACCCGTTCGATAAACTTCTACGAACGTCACGGATTTGCATTGGTCGAGCGGAACTCGATAAAACCGCTCCTGGAGAAATATTGGCAGGTACCAGCTTCGCAAATGGATAGCTCTGTCGTACTTGTAAATGTTCCGGTTGAGAAGCTCCGGCTTTAGCGTAGCGTTTACAAAACCAGTTTTCGATAACGAGACTATTGTTCTCGCCAACTAGTGTCATCCTCGGTTTCAGTTTCTTCGTCGTCCCAGCTGTAGCGTTTTTCGATCGGCGGAGGATCTAAGTGTCGGCAGTAGATGGCCAGCAACACGCCCAAGCCCGCGCCACACAGATGCGTTTCAAACGAAATCGTCGGGTCGTGCGGGAACAGTCCCCAAATCATGCTGCCATAGAGGAAAAATACGATCATCGACAAGGCGATCGCTTGCCGATCCCAACGCAGCGCACCAATCGCGAAAACGAAAAACATCATGCCGAAGCTTAAGCCGCTCGCTCCGTAATGCGACGTCTCGCGCGCAAACAGCCATACGCCGATCTCTGTCCCGAAATACAGCATCGGTAAAGCAATTTTTGCCGATCGAGGGTAACCGTAAAGTAGAGCCGTGCCGAGGACCACAATGGGTGGCGTGTTCGAAGCTAAGTGCGACCACGATCCATGAATTAACGGCGCAAATAAAATGCCGTCGAGTCCGTCGAACTGGCCGGGTGCAACGCCGAATCGACCGAGATCTAATCCAAAGGCGGCCTCGATCGCTTTGATCAACCACAACAATACGGCAAACGAGACAGCCCTATGGAAAGCTGTACTGAGGTTCCGTTCGCGCATGGTTTGATCCGAATTTGAATAGCTCACGATGCTTACCAACATGGGGTTTGGACGTTTTATTTTCAAGCACCGACGAGGGAGCGGCGCTATCCATGGCCCATTGAGCGTTAATGGCACACTTTGCACCAAACTTAGCGGGATCTCCCGGGTCTTGGGTCCACCACTTGAAGCGCCCGTCTGCCAGGAGTCGTTTGTAAATGCAGGTGTGCCGCGCTAAGGCTCCCGTTGCATACACTCATGGCCGAAACACAAACGACAACCGACGATTCGATCGAATTGACTATCTACGGTTTGCTAGGTTTCTACTTCAATTTATCCATCGTTCGGCGACAAACTAATAAATTTGCCAGTCGTGCACGCAGGCCAGCTTAGATAGGTTAAATTGGTCCCCTCCAGCGAAACTAACAACGACGGGAGGAGGGGACGTGAAACTAGGAATGAACATCCGCAATTGGGGTCCAACGGCAACGCCGGAATTTTTGCGCGCTTGCGCAGAAGCAGCGGACCGCTCGAATTTAGATGCCATTTGGTTTAACGATCATCTCGGCTTTCCACCCGTTATCGCAAACAACGAGTACGGCGTCTCCGTGGAGATGGGCGACATTGTGGACCCGCTGGCGTTCGGTGCATTTCTCGCCGCCTGTACTAAGCGCATTAATTTCGGTACGGGTGTATTGATTTTGCCGTACCGACCACAAATTTTGACCTCGAAACTCTTGTCCGCGATTCAAGTGTTGTCCGGCAACCGCTTTTTACTAGGTGTTGGTCCCGGTTATCTGGAAGAAGAGTTTCGCGCGCTTGGGGTGCCGCGAACGAAGCGCGGTCAACTAACCGATTCAATGATCGATTTCTTGCACGAGTGCGCTAACTCCGAACTGATCGAGCAGCATGGCCAGCCAATTTTGTTAAAGCCGCGACTTAATTGCCCGCCTATTTACATAGGCGGTAGTGCGGCCATCGCGATCCCGCGTGCCGTGCGTTGTGGCGATGGCTGGATGCCGGTCAGCGCGACGCCGGCCGAACTGGCACCACAGATCGCCGAGATGCATCAACGTGCGGCCGACATCGGTCGTGATGGTCTGGAAGTTGTGGCAATGAAAACCTTACCGTTGGAAGACAAGGCAGCTGCCATCGAGATGGCGCAAGGCTATCGAGACGCTGGGGTAACCCATCTAGTGCACACGCAAGGCTACGCCAGCTCGCAACAGTACGCGGACGTTGTCGAGCAGGTGGATGGCGAAATACGGAACGCACTGTAGGATTTCCGGTGCTAAGGATCAAGTTGAAGGATGTAGGCAAATTTTTCTGTGTGAGCAACGACAAGATCGCGCGATGCTCACTAACTGCGGAGATTAGAAAATGAATAAGCAAGAATTTTACGCGAACGCACGCAGCGATCTTAAAGGGCCGCTTGACGGTGTAGTCGTTGTTGAAGCGACCACGACTTGGGCTGGACCAATGGCCGCTTGCGTGCTGGCCGACTTCGGCGCAACGGTCATAAAAGTAGAGCACCCGGAAGGGGAGGTCGCACGCCGGCTACCGCCGTTTTTGCCAGACTCCGATCTGACGATATTCAATGAAACCGTCAATCGGAATAAGCAAAACCTATCTTTGGATTTGCGGAACGATCAAGGCCGTGAAATATTTCTCAAATTATGTGCTACCGCGGACATCGTTATCGAAAATTTCCGACCCGGTACGATGGCAAAATGGGGTGTTGGCTATGCAGACGTCTCGGCCGCCAAGCCCGACATCGTGTATATCTCGATCAGTGGATTCGGACAGTTTGGCGAATTGTCTGATCGGGTTGGTTACGATCCCCTCGCGCAGAATTATTGTGGCTGGACGTCGATCAATGGCGAACCAGATGGTGCCTCGGTCAAAGCGCCAACGTTTTTGGGCGATGATCTGGGCGGGCTAAACGGGGCACTCAGTGCCATGGCTGCGTTGCGTCACCGTGACCAAACGGGCGAAGGCCAGCATGTCGATGTTGCGCTCGTTGATGGTTTAATTTTCCAAAGCAACGGTAATCTGACTGCCGGCGCGCTTGATATCCCTATTCCTCGGATGGGCAATCAATTTGCACTCGCCGCGCCCGTGAATCGCTTTGCCTGCACGGATGGAAACGTCTTCGCCGGCGTACTACTGGACAGCCATTGGAAATCGCTGTGTCAGTTATTAGAACGACCAGATTTATCCAGCTTATCCGGCGCCGATCGGATCACGCAGCGCGATCTTGTTAACGATCTGGTCGCCGTATGGTGCGCAAGTCGAACGACCACCGAGGTTGTAGATGCATTTGCAGAATTGAGTTTGCCCGCAACCCGGGTGAATACCTTCGCCGAATGCGCAAAGCTCGACCACATTGCGTCGCGCGACATGCTCCAGGACACAAAGTTGGTCGACGGCACCACCGTTCCTTTGACCGGCCCAGCAGCAAAGTTTTCACGTACACCTACCCGGATCCGCGAGGCTGCGGCTGCGCTCGGTAGGGATAACGATGAGATCTTGCGCACTCTGGGATACGACGAGCAAGCGCGACAGCGTCTGCAGCGTGAAGGGATTATTTAGCGCACGTCGAAATTCGTGACCGTTGGCACCGACAGCAAAGCGTGGACCGTCTACATGGTGCGTTGCGCCGATGAGTCGCTATACACCGGAGTGACCACCGAGCTCGAGCAGCGCGTTGCTAAGCACAACGCCGGCAAAGGCGCTAAATACACGCGCTCACGTCGCCCTGTCGTTGTCATATATACGGAACCGGCAGTGGATCGAAGCGCGGCGTTACGTCGCGAGCGTGCAATTAAGCGCATGTCGGCCGCCTCCAAGCGGCGCCTAGCTGGGATCACGATTAGCGTGCAAACGCAGTGATTTGAGCTGATGCGGTCGCAATTATTTGCTGGTTCGTAGGATGACAATCGTTCGGCTGTGGGTATGCCCTATTTGGATTGACGAGATTGTTGCTGCGCACGGCATATCGTTAACGCGGCTGTTGTAGCTTGCCCAAGACGCTTGAAATCACCTAATTGCAACGCCGTAATGGGCTGCGCATCCTTTGGTCGACAAGCCAGTAGTATCGCGAACGCGTTGCCCGCGACGTGCACGGAGTAGAACAAGCCTTCATCATCTCCTAGTAGCTTTCGAGGCAGGCCTTCTAAGCCGCTCGTGCGATCGTTGGACCGCCAATGAACCACTGATGGTACTTCCAAGAGACGTTGCAGCAAGGGGTTGCTGGCCGCGGAGATCGCAGACTGCATCGCCGACTCGGGCAATTTCAGGCCACGATGCAATCGCGCGCTCAAGATGCCTTTCGATTTGTCATAGATGAGCAAGACCGCGAGTTTTACGTTCACATCATCGCAGATTGCTTGCAGTATGGACGGCAAGAGTTTTGCCGCCAGGCTGACCCTGGTTGGCCGCATCCGCGAGCCGCTTGAGCAATCTCGTCCAGAGTCACGATTTCAGCAGCGGCTTGCGAATTATTTTTGTTTACCGCAGGCGGTCTCGTTTCGCACTCGCGGTTACCGGACTAGGTTTTTCGACCATCGGTGCTTGTTTCGTCTGGTTCTGTTTCCGACTCGGACTGTTGGCGACGCGCTGTTTGCCGCCGGGCATCGTCGGGAGCCCAAGTGCCATCAAATGGGGGATAGGTGCATAGCTCCCGAAATGCACGCCCATGCGCGCGGCGTCAATCGTGGTGCGCAGCATCGAGGATGCGACGTTGTCCGGGTCGCGGCGGATCAGTTCACCGACTCGTGCAAAAATCGCATTGAGGCTCGCATCGTTCCAACTGCTATCGGTCGCTGCTGCATAGTCGCAAGCCACCTCGACACAGGTTCGGAAAACTGGACTAACAGCCGGATCGTCGGCGGTTCCTGGCAAGAGTTTACGCACCTCGGTGGCCGCAGAGGGCTTACCTTGATGCTGGTTGAATGCGTCCATGTAGGCCAGCGCTTGCGTTGTTAAGGTCGTCGCGACAATTTCGTCGCAATTAACCCCACCGACCAATCGACCCATGGCAAAGCCTTGCCGCGATGCGTGGTGAGCGCTTGCTAACATTTGAATCATCGGCCCACAATCTTGCGGTTCTATCACATCTTCGAGGGCAATAGATGTTTCAACGTCGGTAATAAAGTCTTGGATGCCGAGAAATAAAATTGCGCGCGAAACGTCAGGAACAACGTCATGGCCGGCGCGTTTAAGCATTGAATTGACGCGCGCAAACAAATTCAGCGTAACCGCGGGATCGGCCTCAGCGGCTTCCTTTAAGTGGACAATCGACGTTGACGGCCGCCGCGCTAAATCTCTAATTAATTGCTTGCTAATACGGAGTATAGGCGTGTGCAACGAGCGATCGTCGCCAACCGGCGATGCAGACGGTGTGGCCCGCGCGGCTGAGGTCATAAATGAAGTCCAGTGAAGTTTGTTCGAACTGTTAATCGGCCGAAACCGCGGGGCCTTGAACGCTTGGCTGAGTGGGGCTGTTAATCCGGTCCTGGTATCTTCGCTGCTACGTTTTTGTCAGGTTGGGGAATGCTGGTTCCGAGACAAGGCGAATTGCAGGGACTGGCGGACCGCAGGCCACTCGACCGCGATGATCGAAAACACCACCGTATCCCTAAAAGTACCGTCAATACCGCGTTGATGATGCCGCAACACGCCATCTTGTTTGGCACCGAGTCGCGCAATGGCTTTGCGCGACGCTTGGTTGTGCCAATGGGTGCGAAACTCCACAGCGATCGCATCCAACTGGTCAAACGCGTGCTGCAATAGAAGCAGTTTACTTTCGCTGTTGACGGCCGTGCGTTGCGCACGCTTCGCATACCAAGTGTGGCCTATCTCCAGGCGCCGATTCGGTTCATCGACGTTGAAAAAGCGGGTGCAGCCGACGATATCAAGGGAGCGCCGATCTCTAACCACGAATGGCATGGCGCCGTTATGCTCGCGCATGTTGAGCGCGACCGATAGGTAGTCGTCGACTGCGTGTGGGGCTGGTATTGCCGTATACCACAAATGCCACAGTTCACCGTCGCGCACTGCCTCGGCGAGGCCCGCTGCATGTTCGGGTGACAGCGGCTCCAGCAAGACATGAGTGCCGGTTAGGACAACAGGCTCGATCCACCGTGACATCGATTGTGTGCGCCTCAGAGTTATCGCTTTTTAGTTAATTCTGCGAGCTTAGCTTGGAGTCCCTCATGCGACGGATTTAACTCCAAACCGTGCTCGATCAAATCAATCGCGGATTGTGTGCGACCATATTTCATGTAGATATTGGCCGCCGTCAGAATTTCGTCTGGTTCGGTAAAATTCGTCTCGACTCTGCGTCGCGAAAAATAGTTGCTGAGCCCGTAGGTGGCGCCAAGCACCACCGCGACTAGTACACCGATGGCAATCAACTCGATCCCGTTTGTCATAATCTCTACTCCACACTTAATCGAATTGCATGTTCTCGGGTAGCATATTACCAATCGGCTATGAATCGCGTAACCTCGCTGATTAGGCCAACGTGCATTTGCGAATATTCAAGGGGGTTCCACATGATTAACATCAACGGCGTCGCGCATACGAACATCGCGGTCAGCAATTGGGGGTCGTGTCTCGATTTCTATAAGCAATTGTTGCCGTTCCTGGGGATGACGAAAGTATTCGAAGGTGAGGATTTCATTTACCACGTGGGTGGACGGACGGGATTTGGCGTAGGTCGTTGCGATCCGCAATTTGAGAATCAGCGATTTGTACAAAATAGCATTGGACTACATCACCATTGCTTTCGCGCCCGAAGTCGTGAGGATGTGGATCAGGTGCATCAATTATTGGCGGATATGGGCGCCGAAATTGTACATTCGCCGGAATCGGGCGGTTGGGCACCTGGGTACTATTCGGTTTTGTTCGAGGATCCGGCCGGCACTCGATTGGAAGTAAATTTTGTGCCTGGCCACGGTGTTTTGGCGGACGGAGCCGGGTTTAACCCGTCCGGGGACTACGAATAATGCCAGCCGGGCGATCGCGCGGTCGACCATGGAAATTATGATATGACCCAGCATTCGGCTGAGTTTGGGCAAACGCGCTACGTGAGTTTGGAGACCTTTCGGCGATCCGGCGTAGCCGTAGCCACGCCAGTTTGGATCGCGCAGAGCGGTAACCGTTTTTATGTTTTCAGCGATGGCAAAGCCGGCAAAGTAAAGCGACTTAAGCACAACTCGAAAATTCGCCTCGCGGTGTGCGATTTGCGCGGCAAGGTCTCCGCCCCCTGGGTTGACGGCACGGCGCGAGTTATCAACGAAGCCCTCGCTATCGCAGATGCGAATCGCGCACTGCGTTCGAAATACGGTTGGCAGATGAAGTTCGGCGACTTCTTTTCGAAGCTGAGCGGTCGCTACACGCGCCGCGCGATGCTCGAGATTCATTTGGCATCATAAATCCGACTGGATTCAGATATCATGTTGGCCGAACAAGGAACAAAGCATTCATCGAAATCGAGGCGAAGTATCTAACATGAGCGAATCGCAAGAAAACGCCAATGACAACGGCAATCAAGGGCCGATAGATATCAAGGCACTGCACCACAATTCATTTAAAACCATGATGAATGACGTCGTCGATGCGGGAAGTTGCTGCGAATGCGGCAGCTGCGTGCTCGTTTGCCCGCACAATGTGATCAAATATATCGACGGCAAGCCGAAGCAGACCGCGAAAGAAAGTGCCGCGTTCGATTTTTGCGGAATCAGCGAAGGTGTTGGTTGCGACGTCTGTGCAACGGTCTGTCCACGGCTATGGCCGCGCGAAACCCATTTGCACGATGCCATATTTGCCGATGAGCGACCCTACCAGGATATTTTCGGAGTCTACCGCCATATCTTCGTGGCGCGCACTAAACGTCTCGAACTGATGGAACGCGCGCAAGACGGCGGCGTCGTCACAGCGTTGCTCTCGTGGGCGAAAGCGAACGGCGTGATCGACGGGGCTGTGGTGTCGGCAGTTGGGGAAGAAGACAAGCCGTGTTTCCCAACACCGAAAGTTGTTACCACAGAGGAAGAGATAAAGGCGAGCGCTAGCAGTTGGTATACGTATTGCGAAAATAATATGGCGTTACAAGAAGTTAAAGAGCGAGATTTGAAAAACGTCGCGTTCGTCGGTGTGCCTTGTCAGATCACGCCGCTGAGGAAAATGGCTGCAATGGATCCCGGATTTCTTGTAACTGAGAAAAAGCGTCCCAAGCCACTCACCCGACAGCGCGAGTTTCTGCGCGGTTATTCGGACCGAGTGGGTTTTAGCGTCGGACTGTTCTGTACGGAGGTTTTCTCGCCCGCACTGATGACGGACAAAATCGAAAAGCAAATGAATATTCCACTAACCGAGGTGACGAAATTTAACGTCAAAGGTGAAGTGCTCATTTACAAACGGGACAAAACAATCGCGACGATTCCGCTGCAAGAAGCGATGGACGAATACCAACGCCCGGAATGCCGTCATTGTGGAGATTTTTCTGCCGAGATGGCGGATATCGCCTGCGGCGGCGTTGGCACGGACGCCGCAACTATTGTTGTTATCCGCACGCTCAAAGGGGCCGAGATTTGGAAGCAATTTGAAAACAGCGGCGATGTGGAAGTGATGCCAATCAACGAGAACAAGCGCGCCTGGAATATATTGCAACGCCTGGCTCGCCGGCAACGCGAGCGCATTCCCGTGGGCGCAGTGCGCAGCGGTACAGCGGAGAATTTACCGCAGTATTCGACTAAACAGGCGGCGGATTTAAACGCCGAGAAATTAAGCTCAACGAAGCTAGAGGCAGCAGCCCTAGCTGAAGTGACGGCGACAGCGTACGGCACGGCAGCGCGACCGCAAGAAACGGTCGCCTACATGGCCGGCAATCCCATTCCGGGCGATCCCGGCGCGCCGGCCGAAGGTGGAAAGCGAAAACTACCGCCGCCGCCTAGTCCCGCCGAGGGCGGCGCATCACCTTGTTGGTCACCAAGCCAAGCGTAGTGCAAGGGGGCTCACGGCAGCGCCCCAGGGCCAACCGCGATTGTCAGGTTTCGAATATGCTGCCGCTAAGAACGACTCAGTGTTTGGCAACACATAGGCGCAGGTGGCATAAGAATTATCATTGCATTGACAGGAGTAACACATGAACAAAGCGACCAACCGACGTAAATTTCTATTCCGAACAAGTTCTACAGGCGTGGCCGTTCTGGCCGCACAAGTCCTGCCGATCAGTATGGTCAGTGCCGCAGACGTACCGGCTGTTGATCCCGCCGGACCCCAAGCGATGGCATTAGGCTACGTTACGGATGCCGCTAACACGGACACAGAAAAATTCGCGCGCTTCCGGCCGGACCAAACCTGTGCCAACTGCCAGCTCTATCAAGGTGTGGACGGCGCAAGCCTGGGTCCGTGTTTGTTGTTCTCAGGCCGATCAGTAACGGCGGCGGGATGGTGCAATGCATGGGCACAGAAAGCTGGCTAGCGAGTTTCTGCCGAGGCAGTGCGGCGCGTTTTCGTTCTATCGCTTCGGAACAAGTATGCGATTCGGTTGTTAAACCGTTCGATCCGTTTAATTCGAGAAAAAGGAAAACGAGATGAGCCGATTTTTGTTGATTATTTTGAGCGTAGTATTAGTAAGCGCCTGCAGCAAAGAGCAAGGTGGCGTAACCGGAAGCGAGCCGAAAGAAATGTTGACGGATGTCCAAAAGCAGTTGGATCAGGCGGCGGCAACGGCTGAGAAACGTTTAGAAGACGGCATGAAAAAGATCGACGGCGATCATTGAGGAGTGCCTTTTATCTCGTGATGGCTCGCAACTACTGCGGGCCACTCGGCCTCGATTCCGTATCGTATTCTGTGAACGGCGATTCAATCGCTTGTATGTCGCTGATTAAGTCGGCTGGCAAATCGGACTGTATTTCGGAGCTCGTGCTCGCGTAAATGGTATCGCTGGCGCCACCAAAACGCTGTTTAATTGCGCCGGCAATTTCATCGTGTCGGCCGATGGCCGCAAAAAGACGCACCATGTCGTCCGATATTTCCGCTGCGATTTTGTCCCATTGCCCGGCCTTGGTCATTTGATTTAATTTTCGCCCGAGATCGCCTTCGTCGTGTGCCTCTAGCACTGGCCAATACGCGGGGGTCGAGCCATAAAACGCAATTCTGTAGCGAACCCATTCGATAGACTTAGCCACTGATTCGTCGTCTGAACCGGTTGCCAAAAACCCGCCGCCACCAATTTCAAAATTCTCGCGTTTGCGTTCCGCTTTGCTCAGGCCCGCAGCGAGGCGCGGCAATACAATGTCGTCCAAGTATTTCCTTGTGCAAAAAGGATGCAGCCGCACACCGTCGGCGACTTCTGCGCTCAGGCTTAACATCGCAGGTCCGACTGCGGCCAAGGTAACTGCCGGGAGTTTGAGTCCGGATTTCTCGGGCACGAAATTTGGGATCATCAAAGTGAACCGATAATGCTTACCGACGAAACCCAGCGGTTCGTCGTACTTCCAAGTACGCCAAATCGCGCGCAATGCTTGGACGTATTCGCGCATCCTTGGTGCAGGAGCAGTCCACGGAACGCTGAAGCGCTTCTCGTTGTGCGCTCTAATCTGGGTGCCGAGGCCAAGTACGAACCGTCCGCCTGAGGCTTCGTTTAAATCCCAGGTGAGATTGGCGGTCGACATTGGCGATCGTAAAAACGATATCGCAATGCCAGTAGATAACTCGACCTTATTCGTACAGGTGGCGGCCACCGCCAGCGGTAAAAATGGATCATGGCGATTTTCCAATGTCATGATGCCGTCATAACCAGCATGCTCGATCGCCGTCGCGGCGGGAAAAACGGCACGTAAATTGTGTTGCGGGATGGTCGTGGTTATTCGCATTGTCTGTCCACTCGATGATGTGTCTAAAGTATTGTGACGAGTCTCCGGGTCGTGCGCAATTTCCAACGTACTTCGAACACTGGTCGCTATTGTTTCGTCGAATTCGCGGCCGTTATTGGGACAAGTTTTCGACACTATCCGCTTCGATAATTTCTTGTTTCGCGTTGTCGATTTTTGCATCTGAACCAAACCAGCGATGCTTTACGTTGCCGATCAATCCCGAAATTGGACGCGTAATTCCGCCCTTAATGGTTGCATCGCTAGCACGCTGGATAATCTCGGCGAAATTGGATTCAGGTGCCGCCGCGGATCCTGTGATCTTGATTTCCGGACCTTTCCAATAGTCGAATTTGTCCTGTTCGTCGCGTAAAAGATTTAGGCTGTACAAAATCGCCGCGCCTTTTCCAGTCATGTTTAAACTTGCTTCGAGATCCATTGGACTGTCGACGATATCTTTTCCGTCAGCATGTTCGATGGTCCCCGTTGCCGCGATGCGGATATCCGGACTCAACATTTCGACTCGTTCAATGACCAGATCGAGGGAAGTGTCTCGTTTTATTCGAATGTCTACGGAATCGTAATCGATTTCCGCTATGTAATTGACCAGGCGTGAGACAGCGCCGGCACCAAAGCCACCCGTTGGTAAGTACGATAATCCCTCCCCGACGAATCCCAACGCGTCGGATGCGCCAATCATCAAGACACTATCGAGCGGCAACGGGCGAAACAATCCGTCCCGGCTATTCATACTCAGGTCCAGCAACAACTGATTTCGGAATTGTGCCGCATTCGGAGAATTTCCTCCGATCTTGATATCGACGCCAAACAAGCCTTCGATACGCGATTTCTTCGTTGGCAAAAGCTCACTAAAAAACTGGTTAAGATCGAAATCCTCGATTTTCCCAACGACATCGGCATCGTACGGGTTCGGCTGTTCAGGGCTAAAAGATAATCCGCCATTGATGGTTATCGGGCTCTCGTGAAAATATGCCGCGAAGTTTATGAGTTCCAACACCTCGTCCCGCAGATTTGCTTGACCTGCAATTTCCGTTAACGCGACGTATTCGCTGTAGAACACGCGGTCGAATTCGAAGCTAAACCGTGTGTCATAGGGCAAGACATCCCAAAAGGCATTCTTGTCGGCCGCTTCGTCCAGTATCACAGGTCCCGATTGCGCATCAGATTCTGAAACGTTGTCCGGCTGGGTCGGAGATATGCTATCGATGGTCGCCAAGATATCGTTCAGATAGAAAACTGGACTGGTGGTTGTTAGGCGCAGTTGCGTAGGCTTGTCTGGTTGCGGAAGGTAATCGCCCACCGTTAATGCTTCACTACTTCCCGAATTTCCGATGCCTGTTAGCGGCATCGTAAAGTCGAAGCCGTTTCCGTCAGGTCGCATGTTGCCGGTTAACGGCATCGTGATCGTATGGATTGCCAGGGGTTTGCTCGCGACAAGATTTTTGATTCTTGTATTCGCCGAAATATTGCCTTGTGGGTCCACCGTAATCGTCGCTGTAATCGTACCTTGGGTTAGCGAGTGCTGCGGCATTACGGCTGGCTGGTTCAGTAGTTGCGCAAGCGCACCGTTGATCTCGGCATCTAGTTTTTGCAGCGGGATTGTTTGCAACGGTTCTATGGTTGCGGATAGTTGTCCGCTTAAGGCAGGCGTTGGGCTGGCATGAAATTGGACAGCCAATCGTTCCAGACTCGTGTTTATAGTTTGTTGGTTCAACTCAATCGTGCCCGAAGTGCGAAATTCGAACGGGTCGAGCAGTGGTTCTCCATCAGCGTTAGCGAATTTTATTTGTTTGACAGTAATCGGCTCTGCGATACGGGCAAATAATCGTTCGCCGTCGGATTCTAAGTTGAGGACGCCATTGATGGTATCGAACGTGAGATTGTCTAACGGGACGATATCATTTAGGACGGTCGAACCTAATTCCTTAATCGACAACTCGAACGCGCCGGTTGCGTACTGCGCGAAATTCTCGCCTTGGGCGAGCATCGGCTTTAATGTTAAACCGTCGGCAACTTCGATCTGAATGTATGAGGTGTCGTCGTGCAGAAAATCAAAGTTGAGCGAATCGATTTGTACCGATCCTCCAGTGTATTGCAGGTTGTAGCGTAATTTTCCGCCAAGCGAACTGTCGATTGCCATGTCTGATAGCGCGTCGGCCAACGCAGGCTGCGATGCAAAATTAGCCAAATTTAAACTTAGGTCGCCCTTAGCACGCAGCACAACAGGTTGTTCTTTTTGCGACTTCACGCGGACCGCACCGTTACCACTCGCAATACGGTTTTTCCCAGCAGACACTCTGAGACCACGATAGTCGACGTCGATTGCGTCAGGAGAATAACTAATCGTCGGCCTAATACTTAACCAAATATTGTTCAGCAGACGCGACTTGTCATCGTCTATGCCGACCCGTCGCACGTCGAGCGGTTTCATCGGTGCGAGCAAGAGCTTGTTGCCGGCTCCGCTGGTTAGCGTGAAAGAAGCGTGCCGAATTTCGCCGCGGATACTGAGTGGCTTTGCCAAGGGCGAGATCCACCCAAGGTCGAAACCGTTGACTGAGATGCTTGCCAGCTCGCCGACAGGTTGCACGAAATGCTGGTCGCCTGTTACGAGCGGTAGATTAATTTCCTGCGTCGAACGCACATCTATTAGCTTTTTCTTGCCCGCTTGACCCAACGATGCGTTTAGCGCATGAATCTGCAACGACTTGTCGTGTTGCGTTAAATCGGCGTCGAAATTGAATGTTAGGTCGGCCGGGACGTCGAAATCGGCAAGATGAGATTGAATCCTCGGATCCGCAATGATCGGATCGATCTCAACGGTGCCGGCCAGCGCGAACCGAACATTCGAATCGCCCTCCTGTGCGGAAGGCAGTATTGCGCTTACGTTGAGTGTCGCTATCGATTGTTCTGCCAGGCTGATAAAAATATCGTTCAAAGCGATTGAAGAGTGTAGGCTATTCGCTTGTATTAGGGGCTTGAGTTCGATCCTCAGTGCTTCAAATATCGGTGCGTCGCCTGAATCAATTCTTATGTTGTCGATCACGGTTGTTTCAGACGACTCGACGATGAGTCGGCCGTCGCCATCGCTTTTCACGGCGAAACTTCCGCTAACGGTACCGCTCATGACGCCATAATCGGCTACGAAAAAGTCCAGCCATTCGAGCTGGACAGCGGCGATCGTTAAGGTCAGGAATGTGGCCGCCTGGTCCAAAACGGCACTCGGATCGGCGAACGGAATCACCACAGGTTGAAGTAGACCGGTGGTTAACATCTCCGTTGTTGAGGCGTCCTCAATTTCGGCGTGCACTTTTCCGATCGTGATCTGTTCGTCGGTAAACGTTAAACCGACTTCTTGGATAAGGCTCAGGCTCTTTGGCGCTTTCGGATTATCGAGTAGTAATCTTCGTACGTTGGTAAAGTCGGTGCGACTGACCAAACTTAGCTGTCCGCGGAGATCAACAAGATTTACTTCTAAGGCGCCGCCGGCCGAATGCTCGAACACCGGGATTGCTGCGCCACCCATATAGGGGGCCAGAAATTTGTCATCCGTTTCGAGCCGATAATTACCCGTCAGATCGCCGACTCGCCCGTCGTACAACGCACTGATATTTAGTGCCGTTTGGTTCTCGGTGCCGACAGCCACGCTTAATTCGACAGATTCGGGCTGTGGCTCAAAATGCAATTCGCCGCTGGCACTTTCGATCTCGCGCTGCGGCGGCTGCGCGGTTGGCTTCACGATGGCTCGCAGGTGGATTAGTTCTGGATGGGGGAGCGATTTCAGATCAACCGTAGCATTTGTTGTCAGCGAAATGGCATTGAAGTGACCGTTCGAGAGTTGATCAACTTCTAATTGGCCGTCGACATGGACGCTCTCCCCGTCATTCATTTCAATCTCGGAGGTGAATGACAGTGCGCCAATTTTATGCGGCTCTACCTGCCCGCCAGAAATTTTCACTCGAACGCGATCAGTTGCACTAAGCAGCGCAAACGCACTTACATGGACATCTCCCAGTCTCATTCCGAAGCCATGGTCGAGCAGTGTAAATATCCCCGCGAATGGTTCTATAGGTTCTGGGTCGGCGGGAACAAATGAGCGCAGATCGATAATCGCGTCGCGCACAGAGATACTATTTAAATCGAGTGTTTTCCACAGTAGCGACGACAAACAGAATCGGGCAGATAGCTGTGCCGCGGAAACTTTGGCGCCGCCAATATCTAAAACCAATTCTGTCCCGCTTAGCGACCAAGGCAATAAGTGAATGCGCTCAACGCTGAATTTCTCGAACGACGGGGCCACATATTTGATTACGAGACGTTTTTGAATCGCCGGGTGAAACAAGGTGCCGACGACGAGTGTCGCGACCAGGAAAATGGCAATTAGTACCCACTGGGTGCGCCGAATCGCGGTAGCTCTAGCGAGAAAGCGTTGAGAAAACTGTTTAAAGCGCATCGTTTAGATGGCCGGTGTGTGCTTCACGGAGTACGGGCTTTGCAAGTCGCATATGCGGTTTAGTTTCACTTGTAATATGGTGGGATTCTATCGTGCCGCGACCCCTGCTAGGGTGCAAACGTCTTGGCCGATCACGACCGACGGTGATTATTTTTGTTGCTCATCCGCTTCCATGCGGCATTATGCCTTTCATCGTCCATCCATTTGCTAGTCGACTATGTATTTCAATACGATCGAATACTACGGGTTTTTCCTGGTTACGTGGCTGTTCGCACGTTTCGGGCCAAAACCTGGTCTCGTTCTATTGTTTGCGAGCCTGTTGTTTTATGTTGTGGCTGGGTGGTTCGACACCGCGCTAATCGCCTCGCTAATTAGCCTGAATTGGTTATTGGCTCGCTATGTTGATGGGATCAACCGGCGCATTTTCCTAGCTGTCGTTGTCAATATAGGCGCGCTTTTCGCCGTCAAATACCGAGTGTTTCTCGGTGGCGGTCTGTCCAACGACGCGATCACTTACGTTGGCTCTGTTTTGCCGCTAGGGATCTCATTTTATACATTTCAGTTACTCGCCTACCAGATTGATGCGGCGCGTAACCCTGCGTTGCGTGAGCAAGACCCTAAGTCGTTCGCGTTATTTGTCATTTTATTCCCTCAATTAATTGCCGGACCGATAGTGCGAGCGGCCGAACTAATGCCGCAAATTAGACGCTTTTTTTCCAGCAAGCCGCGACGTTTACGCTTGTGCACTTACGGGCTTTGCTTGTGCGTGCTTGGACTGAGTAAAAAGATCATTTTTGCCGACTCGCTAGCGCCTATAGTCGACGACATTTTTTCAGTAGGCCCAACCGACGCCGGGCAAGCCTGGCTCGGCGCGTGGCTATTTACGTTTCAAATTTACTTCGATTTTTCCGGATACTCCGACATTGCGATCGGCTGCGCGTATTTGCTCGGCATTCGCTTGCCGCGAAATTTTCAGACGCCCTACCTGAGCCGATCGCCGCGGGAGTTTTGGCGACGTTGGCACATTACCTTGTCTACTTGGATCCGTGACTATCTCTATATACCGCTCGGTGGCGGGCAAGGCTCGCAGGCCCGTCAGCTCGCGATTCTGATGTTTGTAATGGGTCTGGCGGGGCTGTGGCATGGCGCAGGTGCAAACTTCGTCGTGTGGGGACTGCTGTGGGGGGCGTATATCGGATTACATCGCATCGCGATGGCCACGATATCGCGCTCGGCGTTCGCGCTTCGAATCATCAATACGCGGGTAGCTGTTTTCGTTCTATGGGGTGGCCACTTGCTTGTCGTAGTTTTACTGTGGGTATTTTTCCGCGCCGCCGATTGGGAATCTGCGATTGACTACCTGCAGGTAATGTTCAGCGGTCATAGCGAATTATCGACGCACTACGCCTGGATCATTGTGGGATGTTTGCTGTTGCTAGCAATGCATTTTCTTGAGGCAAGTTTTGAGCGCGGTCGCTGGCTGAAAATCGCGCGACGTTGGAATAACGCGCTGGGTTGGGGGGTGCTTGCGGGGTTGGCTCTGTGGCTCGTGGTGCTCCCAAGCTACACCCATAACCCATTCATTTATTTTCGGTTCTAACGAGCGATGGCAGCCATCTCACGCGCACGCGCAGTAGCTTTCGGCATCATGGGTTTCGCGCTCTCGGTCGGAATAATGGAGGCTTGCCTGCGGCTTATAGAATACACCCCAGCTTGGCGCGTACTTCCGATTGTCGAGCGCGAGCTTGGTTGGCCCGATCCGAACGTGGGTTATGCGCTGCGCTCAAACCATCGAATCATTAATGTCCGAGAAAATCGCGCTCGGCCGACGACTAACAGCTTCGGTATGCGTGACATGCAGCGAAGCTTAGGTAAATCGCCAGGCACTTACCGCGTTTTGCTAACCGGTGACTCATTTACGGAAGCGCTACAGGTTGAAGATAGTCAAACGTTCTCGCAAATAGCGGAGAACAGGCTAAACACAACGCAACCAAAAACGCCCGTCGAGGTGTTCAACCTCGGTATGAGCGGGGCTGGGCCGGTGCAGCAGTTCGTCGTTGCTAAGGAAGCGCTACAGCGATTCTCGGCCGACGCCTTAGTTATGCTGATTAACATCAATCAATTCCGAAGTAAGGAAATGTCTGATGATTCGATTAACCCGGCCTACGTAGTGCACGGCAATGGTGATCTTAAATTGGGCTACGGATTTCGCGAGCGTGCGAGTCAGCGGTATCGCAACACGTGGCTCGGCAGAACATTTTTCTTTCTGATGGACCATTCTCGGATCGCCCGCGCTGCCTACTTGAGAATTGTTCAGCGAGGTCACATAAATTCTCCCCGCGTTGGTTCAACCCGTGATCCAGACGTTCTAAACTGTGCACCGATCACGGCGCGGCTTAACAAAATTACGACCCGCTGGCTCCGCGATGGACCCTTATCCGTACGCCGTTTGTCTACCCAATTGTTTAGCGATGTCGCGTTGCTCTCGAAAGGGACGGGCGTGAAAACGGCGATTGTCTTGTACGGGATAGGGGAGCCTTTTTTGCAATGTAAAAGGGCAATGAGCGTTCGGCAAGCCTTGGTCGCCCAGTTAGAAGAGTCTCTTGCCCCTTTCGAAATCGATCTTTGGGACGCAGATTTCGAGATTGCGCAATTTCGCTCGGGCGCATTGTCTGATCGGTCGTTGCGCGGTTTCGGGCGGCAGCGGGGCGTTGGCCATTTGAACTTGACCGGTCACGAGCACTTTGCCGCGCTAATGGTCGATATTGTGACGGATCTTCGGGCCCCTTCGGTCGTGAACAAAGGCTCGACCATCGATTGAGCGCGAGGCTAAGTTGGTAAGCGTGTTCCAATTTGCAGTATATGAACTATACTGCAGCGTATGAGGCGAGTGTTGAAATATATTGCATAAATGAATGTAGCAGACAACAACTCTTTGCAATCGGAATCGACAGATTACTTGCGAGCGATTGGCGCGAGAGTGAAATCTTTGCGCTCGCGACGCGGGATGTCCCGTCGGGTCTTAGCCAAAGGATCCGGCGTATCCGAACGCTATCTCGCCCAACTCGAAAGTGGCACGGGAAATATTTCAATCTTACGGTTACGCGATGTGGCACGGGCAATGGACGTCGCACTCGAGGATCTAGTCAGTATGCGAGCCGACCGGTCACCAACTTACGATTATCTTTTGCATTACCTTCGCCGGGCAGATCCGACCGAACTGGCTAAGCTACACGAGCACGTCGTCGAACGGCGTCGCGTGCAGCCGCGCATCATTGCGCTTATCGGTTTACGCGGCGCAGGTAAATCAACCTTAGGCGCCGCGCTTGCCGAGCGCCTTGCGTTACCGTTTACGGAGTTAGTTAGGTCGATTGAAGCGCGCGCCGGTATAGAACTCAACGAGATTTTTTCGCTCGGCGGCCAAAGCACTTATCGACGCTTCGAACGAGAATGTCTGGATGAGATCATCGAAGGTCGCCAATGGGGGGTGCTCGCTGTCGCAGGGAGTCTGGTCTCAGAGCCAGGCAGCTACGAACGCTTACTCGGTTCGTGCCTCACGATTTGGTTACGCGCAGCGCCGGAAGATCATATGAAGCGAGTTATCGCTCAAGGGGACAAACGACCGATGGCCGACAGCCCCCGCGCCATGGACGACCTTAAACGGATCTTGTTAGAACGCGAGAGCTTGTGCGAACGCGCTCATCATACGGTGGAAACCTCCGGGCGGAGCATTATGCAAACGCTGGACGGGCTGGTCCGATTGCCCGGGGTCGTGAATATTGCACAACAGCGAGAGGTTGCTTAAGGCATGAGTACTGTTAACGAGTCCAAAGTCGACGGTGCCAGTGCGCCAATCATTAATTTTCAGACCAAGCCGGACGATTACCAACATTGGAAGCTGAGCTTTCAAGGCAACATTGCGATCCTTGCGCTCGACGTGAATGAATCGGCTGGGCTCGTTTCGGGTTACGAATTAAAACTGAATTCCTACGATCTCGGTGTCGACATAGAACTCTACGACGCCCTGCAAAGACTGCGATTTGAACACCCGGAAGTTGGCGCGGTGATTGTGACTTCGGCAAAAGAAAGGGTGTTCTGCGCTGGCGCGAACATTAAGATGCTCGGTCAATCGAGCCACGCCCATAAAGTTAATTTCTGTAAGTTCACGAATGAGACGCGCAATTCTATTGAAGATGCGAGCGAGTATTCAGGTCAGATCTATCTATGCGCAATTAACGGACCGTGTGCCGGAGGGGGCTACGAGCTGGCGCTCGCATGCGACCACATAATGCTAATAGATGACGGCGCAACCACGGTATCGTTACCTGAACTACCGTTACTCGGGGTACTGCCCGGCACCGGCGGACTGACCCGTCTTGTCGACAAACGTTACGTGCGGCGCGACCGCGCGGATTTTTTCGCAACCATAGAGGAAGGCATACGCGGTGAGCGCGCGCTGCAATGGAATCTTGTCGACGAACTGATTCCGGCATCAAAATTCGCCAGTACTCAACTTGAGCGCGCTCAACAAGCGGCCGACCGATCAGATCGTCCCAGGACGGAACCTGGGGTGACACTCGCACCGCTCGAAAAGATCGTGACCGACGAAGTTGTTCGATACCGCTACGTCGAGGTGCAAATCGATAGGAAGTTAAGAGTCGCGACACTCACGATAAACGGCCCGGAGGTGTCGCTGCCAAGCGACCTCGCATCGATAAAGCAATCCGCCGGATCATTTTGGCCACTGTGCATGGCACGCGAACTGGATGACGTGATTCTGCATTTACGTGCTAACGAAACCGATATCGGAACTTGGTTGTTCAAAACACAAGGCGACGCACGTCGGGTTGCCGATATCGATCAGGCATTAGTCAGTTTTTCCGACGACTGGTTTATCCGTGAAGTTCGCTTGTATTTGAAGCGCGTATTGAAGCGCTTGGATGTGACATCACGCAGTTTGCTCGCGGCAATCGAGCCTGGTAGTTGTTTCACTGGGACACTGCTCGAGATAGCGCTTGCTTGCGATCAGATCTTCATGCTCGATGGGGAGTATGAGGGCAACCCCTTACCGCCGGCCGCAATCGAGTTGACCGACATGAATTTCGGGCCGTATCCCATGGTAAACGGTATCACGCGCATCGCCAGTCGATTTTTGAACAAACCGGAAAAAGTAGAAGGATTGCAAACGCGGATCAGCGATCAACTCGACGCACACACAGCAGGGCAGGCAGAGTTGGTGACGTTTACCCCAGATGATATTGATTGGGACGACGAGATTCGTCTGGTGCTTGAGTCGCGCGCTAGTTTTTCACCGGATGCATTGACGGGCATGGAAGCAAATTTGCGCTTTGGCGGGCCCGAGACCATGGAGTCGAAAATATTCTCTCGACTCAGCGCATGGCAGAACTGGATATTTCAGCGACCGAATGCCGTTGGCGGCAACGGTGCTTTGGTGCTCTACGGAACGGGTTCGCGACCCGACTACAACAAACAACGAGTTTAAACGCTTAAGGAATTCGCCATGGTAGCAAGCGCCGATTACAGTGAATTAATCCCGAACAACGTAAACCTCGCATCCGATCGTCGCTTACAACGGGCGCTCGAATCTTGGCACCCGAAATTCATGCAATGGTGGAAGGTGCGTGGTCCGGAATATTTTCAAGACAAAGATATCTATTTGCGAACGGCCATTAGCGTAGACAAAAAAGGTTGGGCGCATTTTGGGAGTTTGAAAATGCCCGACTATCGGTGGGGGATTTTTCTGGCCGAATCGTCTGCCGACAAAACCATCGGCTTTGGGGAACATCGAGGAGATCCTGTGTGGCAGGACGTCCCCGGCGAGTACCGCGCGCCGTTGCGCCGCCTGATAGTCACCCAGGGCGATACCGAGCCTGCATCGGTAGAGCAACAGCGCTTACTTGCGGCAACCGCACCGTCATTGATCGACATGCGAAATCTCTTCCAAGTGAACGTCGAAGAAGGTCGTCACCTGTGGGCGATGGTCTACTTGCTTATGGCTTACTTTGGCCGCGATGGACGCGAAGAAGCAGAACAATTATTAATTCGTCAATCGGGAGACGTGGACAAACCGCGAATTCTTGGCGCGTTCAACGAGAAAACGCCGGATTGGCTCGCCTTTTTCATGTTCACATTTTTCACTGATCGTGACGGAAAATATCAACTTGGAACCCTAGCTGAAAGCGCTTTTGACCCACTCGCACGTTCTTGCCAGTTCATGTTGACTGAAGAAGCCCATCATATGTATGTAGGTGAAACCGGCGTTAGTCGGGTCGTGCAACGTGCTTGCGAAATTATGCTCGACAAGAAAACGGACGACGTACGCAAACACGGCGGTGTTGATTTACCGACCCTACAAAAATACATCAACTTTCATTTTAGTGTTTCTGAAGACTTGTTTGGATCTGAGCGTTCAACGAACGCTGCGAATTACTACACAGCAGGACTGAAAGGACGGTATCAAGAGTCACGACTGACCGATGATCACGTATTAGTGAACGAAGCGTACACGGTGACGCGTGTCGAATCGGGTAAGCTCGTCAATGTGGAAGCGTCGGCGCTTGGTGTAGTCAACGAACGGCTGCGCGACGATTACATTGCGGATTGTCAGCGCGGCGTCGATCGTTGGAATCGATCGATAGCCGAGCGCGGAATCGATTTCTCATTCACGTTGCCGCACCGTGCGTTCCATCGACAGATCGGCGAATTTGCCGACGTGTGGGCAACGCCAGAAGGTCAACTTATCGATCAAGCAGAGTGGGATAAGCGCAAACACGATTGGTTGCCAAGCGAAGAAGATCAAACGTACGTCGGTTCACTGATGGTCCAAGTTACCGAGCCCGGAGAATTTGCGCCTTGGATTGCAGCGCCGCGAATTGGCATTAATGAGCAACCAATAGATTTCGCGTACGTTAGTATTTAGTCGAATTATTTAATCGTTAAAAGGTCGCGATACAAATGGGGAAAATCACGGTAGTTGACCGAGACGGGGCAGCACATAGTTTGCCAGCCGAACCGGGCCTGAATGTTATGGAGATCCTGCGTGACGCGGGCTTGGCTATCGAGGCAATTTGTGGCGGGCAATGTATCTGTTCGACGTGCCACGTCTATATCGACGCAAATTGGTGTGCGGCGTTGCCGGCGCGGCGCGATGCGGAACAAGTGTTAGTCGAAGATACCGGTCATTTCCAGGAAAGTTCTCGGTTGAGTTGTCAGATCGATTATCGCGAAGAACTCGACGGCTTGAGCTTAAGCTTGGCGCCAGAATATTAGGGCCTTGGGGATAATGCGCGCTTTTCGGTCAGGACCGTCGCGTAACACGGGAATATCCGCGATCCCCCAAAAGCGTGCTCGACGTCGGTGAAAAACGCTGCGCGGCGTTGACTAGCCCGCTAACTTAGAACTTTCTTCAATCGGCCCGGCGATTTGCACTGGTTCGTGTACGTGGCGGTAGTCTTCGGCCGCTTCGCTACCCATATACTTCGAAAGCAATCTTGGTTCGGTTTCCATCAGATCGCACCACAGCAGACAATCGATCGCATTATTGAAATTCGGATCGATATTGAATCCTAAGATGTGTCCACCAAATTTCAGATACTGTCGCAGTAGTACGGGCACGCCTTTGTCGTCGGACTCCACCGTACTTAATAGATCCGAAATGATGTTCAGATCCACACTATCGAGATCGATAAGGTCGCTGTGCATTTCGGATTTTTGGCGGAACGGACGACGCGGTTTCACGTGGCTCGCGCGTCGCTGTTTGGCATTTTTCTGTCGCAGGAACTGCACTAGAATGTCCTGAGAAATCGGATGGTAGTCGTTGCTTATACTTAACGGCCCAAACAAGATCCGATATTGCGGATACTGCAGTAAGTATCGACCGATCCCCTTCCAAAGCATCATGAGCGATGAATAGCTGCGCTGGTATTCCACGCGAATAAACGAGCGGCCGAGTTCCAACGCGCATCGCAAGTCGGATGTTAGTTCGGGCGAGAGTTTGAACAATGAATCAACGTAGAGCCCCTTAATACCGAACTTGTCGATGATCTTATCCGTGCGTCCGAGCCGATAACCGCCCACGACATTGCGTTCTTTCGAATCCCAAATGAATAAGTGCGTGTAGTAGTTGTCATAAAGATCGACGT
>JBLFWZ010000002.1:0-66609 GCA_047611905.1 Gammaproteobacteria bacterium
CTGTCGTGCCGGCTAACTTAAACTTGGTATGTTTTCGATACCGCGCGGACGATGAGTTCAATCGAAAATTAGTCGAATCGCTGAATAGTAGTGGTCGGCTGTTCCTTTCGCACACGACCGTGCATGGCGACTACTGTTTGCGCTTTTGTATCGGACAAACGAACACCGCGGAATCCCATGTCGCGGCCGCGTGGCGCTTAATTGAAGGGACGGCGAGACAACTTAAAGCGAAGCAAGATGCGGGAAAATAAAGACGCCCGTCGGGCGCGTATTTTAAGGCTTAAATCTATGCGGTGTATCCTAATAATGATTGGCTGCTTGCTTGGCTGCATGACTCTGTCGGTGCCCGCGCACGAAGTAGATCCCAGTTTCGATCGCATCGCTTTGTCGGTGAGTGCGGAGCGCGAAGTTGATAACGATACCTTAGTTGCGGTCTTATTCTCCGAACATCAATCACAGCGACAGCAATCCGTATCGCAAGAAGTTAATAATGCGATTGGTTGGGCACTAAAGAAATCAAAGCAGACCAGTGACATCAAGGTGCAGACAACGCAGTACAACACGTCGCCGATTTATAACAAGCAAAGCATCACGGGATGGCGTGCTCGCCAGTCGATTAAACTTGAAAGTACGAATGCTCAAACCATGAGCGAACTAATAGGCGAACTACAAGAGCGACTGTCGATCGGATCGGTCAATTACACGGTTTCTAAGGTAGCGCGAGATTTAGTGGAAGAATCCTTGATTGCCGAAGCCTTGGCGTTGTATCGGCGGCGTGCCGACCTTGTTACTCGGGAGTTAGCGCGCAAGCAGTACCGTGTTGTTCAGCTAAACATCGATGCTCAAGGAGCTCGTCCGTCGCATACCGTCTACTCTACGAGAGGCATCGCGGCTAAAGGCGTGGCTACTGCACCAGCCATTGAGGCCGGTGCACAAACACTAACCGTTAATGTCTCCGGGAACATCGAAATAGATGCGGGTACGCGCTAGGTGCTGGCCGCACCATCGACTAGAACGTAGATTAGATTTCCTAAACGTCAGCACCCAACGCTGATGCTGCATATCGCGTTGCACTTCGTTGTTCCGTTTGTCGTAGCGCGTTACGCTTTTTATTCGCGCTTGCTACCTGCTTACCTAATAATGGTCGCTACAATCGTGATCGATGTCGATCATCTTCTAGCGGATCCCATCTACGATGCCAGCCGCTGCAGCATCGGCTTTCACCCGTTGCACGACCCCATCCCGATCGCCATCTACGTCTCTTTGTTGTTTGTTAGACGGTTCCGAATTATTGGAGCAGGCCTATGCGTGCACATTTTTCTCGATACCGTTGATTGTACGTTGATGTTGTGAGCGATGCTCCGAGCGCGTTGGCTAACGATCGAATCTTGGCGCGCTGTTTATAAGTGGACCAAGGCCGCTCAATGTAACGAAATATCTCATTTCGAGAGCTGTTCGTCGACGGCGTTTTGCTCGGTTTCATCCAATGCGCCGTAGGTACGCGGGTACCGCCAGCCGTATCCCCAACGAAACGATGTGGGAAAGTAGGGCGAACCGCCAACTCTGACACCGGCGAACATCATTGCCGCGATCGACGCTTGACCGTGCTCGCTGACGCAAATCCTTAGCTCCCGGTCGGCGAGTAGCCGCTCCTGGGCCGTGCCGCCTCGCCAATAGGCCAAGTCGTGAGTGGTGCAACAGTCCAACCACAAAGTGTCTTGCGCGAAGCTGCCTTCAGGAAAATTGCTGCAGCCATCTGTCGTAAACGGGTTCAATTGTTGCTCGTCAGCGATCGTTATCAGCGGTACTAGGGAAATTGCCGCGAGTAAGATTTTCATTCCAATACCTGAGGCGACGGTCATTGCTTGTCCTCATAAATGCATTTCGTCCGGGAGACTTGCGATAAAGGCGGGTCGTCCTAGGCGCACCACTATTTGTTCTTCAAATACTTCTGATGGTTCTGCAAGCTCATTGTCGAGCCATTGCATGGCGCGTCCCCCAAGTGTTTGCAGATGAGAAATAATGCCGCTGGCAAGACGTCCGCGCTCGGAAGCTGTTCCATCAAACGGTGCGAAAAATATTCTCATCAAGGATAGTTGACTCATAAGGTCGGGAATTTGAGCAACGAAATGTTCTTGAGCATCACCTGGAATATATGCCGGTTCTAAAAGCCCTTTACGGAGCGCTACAGATCGGTAAATTTTTCGCTCTCCGTTTAAGAATTCAGCGACGTGCTCGTTGTGCCTTTTCGCTATGTCGCTGGAAGCAAAGCCAACATAGTTTATTCGGTGCGTTTGGTTATAGAGGAACGTCCAGAGATAAATGCCTGGCTTCCAGGCATCTGGATCGGCGAGTAACAACGGAACATCGTGATTGTTAGGCAGTAAGGCGCAGGGGCCGGTAAAATTGATCTCCAACATATTCGATCAGACCTGGATTCGTTGAATCGGCGTTAGCATACGAGATTTGCATAAGCTCGGCTAACCGAGCTGCAGCGCGCAGCCGAACGGGCGGACAAAATATTCTTCTAAAATTTGTCCGGTTTTCGATTGGCGCTATTCGGCGAGGTGTTGCGAATTCTGGTACGCGGCGGCCTCTATTTGAATGATGTTCAGATCCTGTCGCGCGTTAATTGTTGAACCCGGATTGGCTGTAAGTCCGAGAAGTTCGAGTGATAGATTTGCGGCGTCTCCGTTGCGAATCGGTTGTGGATCATGGTCGTACGTTGGATGAGAGGAGCCCGGATCTGCGCGCGTGTTAGGATTTAAGGCGTATAAATCTACTCCGGCAGTAGTATCCCCGCCCCAAACGTAAAACGGAATTGTGTGGTTTCCGCGGCTGTGGGCCGGTTGATGAGTCGTTGTTCCGATCCGGCCGCCGTGATCGGCAGTAACAATAACAACAGTTTGATCACGTAGAGAGGTACTTGATTGAATCGCGTCGAGGATTTTACCGATTAAATGATCAACTTCGATCACTGAATTTAGATAGCCGCTTGCAAAGCTGAGGTCCCACTGTGAGGTATGGCCGGCTGTGTCGGGATCGCGAAAATGCATGAATGTGTAGTTGATTGGATTCGGCGCCATAGCACTCAAGAACTCGTCAACGAGATCACGCGTATCGACGTTAATCTCAAACACGTCAATCTTGTTTCGACCATCATCGCTACCGGTGAGATCAACGGCCCCGTTCGCGGTGTCATAGCTTTGCTCGTAGAGAACAAATTTCGGCTTACTCGCAAATACTGCAGTAGACAGTCCGTGATCATGAATGACGTCAAAAACACTGCTCACGTAGCCGCCCTTCATTCGATGTAATGATGTTGAGGACCCGGGCATGCGGTTTCGCGTGTAGTTGTGTCCATTGGTACCGTCGACCGGACGACCTGTGATTTGCGTCGTGTGGTTCGGTAGGGTGACGGTATAGTTGGCGTCGGTGCGCGCATTGTCCGTAAACGCGCCTTCATCTCTAAGTCGAAAAAAACTTGGTAGCTGTGTCTCGCCGAGCGTTGTAATCGCGTCGGCGCGCAGGCCGTCCACGCTAATATGAATCACGTAGCGTGCAATCGCCGCATGAGCGTGAGTGGATCCGAAACCTGCAAGCATTACGATGATTAGGGCTTGGTTAAAAATTTTTACGTCAGCTGATTGCATTCGAGGACACTTCAACGGAGGGAATTATTGTCTCGCTTCATATTAATCGAATATCGGATCGCAGTTCCCCTAATTTTGATCGGTTGGTGAGCTGCCGTTTCTAAAATCCAGATTCGAAATCCTCGGGTTTCAGGTTTGTTGAGCGTCGCATCGTTTTTGGCTCCTAAGGCTACCTTTTATCCCCACTTAGGTTCGAGACGCGGTGCGAACTGGGAACGAAACTTCCGCTATCTGCGAATCACGCCAATTAGTGCGTTAGTCGACCGGCTTATCGGCTCAATGCCGCAAGTAAATCGAAATGTGATTAGACTCAAGAAATATTTATAATAAACCTTATATAACAATACTTTATAGTATTTATATAAACTAAGTTATAATAAATGTCGGACTATTCCATCGTTCGTCGATGAGCACATAAAAGGAATTCGGAACGGAAGTGTTTTTGTACCCACACCTGAAGAAAATGTGCGGAATTTCTCTGCGTTGTCGGCGCTTCAATGACGCGCGCCAAGAGTTAACTCGACACCGTATTCGTCTGGTCGGCGTAGTATGCGCTTTGCTGTTCGCATCTAGCGCAATTGCCGGTGAGAACACCATCGAAGGAGGGGCTATTTACTACGACTTGAGTGACGGTTATCAGTCGACGAAAGGCGAGTATCTGCGCGCGCGAATTGAAAGTTCGAGTTCTGACGCCTGGTTGCTTGATATTACAAACCTCGATCGATTCGGCGATGACGGCACCCAAATTAGCGTTGGAAATAGGCACATATTTACGGACAGGGTTTACTCGCAATTTTTTGTCGCTGGTAGTGCCGGTGGTTTCTTTTGGCCGCGCTTCAGAACTGACGGGTCGATTAGCATGAAATGGCTTGCCAACAAGAGTTTTGTTACCACTATCGGCGGTGGATATTTCGACGCGAAAGACGTTCACGAAGACCTCTGGGGCTATGTCGAGGCAAGCTATTACTTCGATCGGCCAGTGGTGATCCAAGGTGGTATGCAGGTTAATGTGAGCGACCCAGGTTCAGTTAGCTCGACGTCTGGTTATGTGGCCGCTTCGTACGTTAAAAACAAATCGCGAATTGCGTCCGTGCGGCTTGGTGTTGGAAATCAAGCGTACCAAGCCGTCGCGGTGAATAATTTTCAGGTCGATTTTCCGTTCCATTCGATTCGCATGACTTGGCGTGAATGGGTAGGAAAGACCTGGGGTATTAACCTAGCTGCAGAGCATTACGTCAGTGACGTCTACGATCAGAATGGCATCGAACTCGGATTCTTCAAGGAATTCTAGCGGCCGCCGTTTCGACCGTGGCGCCGGCAAACTGGTCGAACAGTGGCGTTATCGCGGCCACACGGGCCGGCTGATCCGACGCCATCGAGCATTGCGAAGCTTAGATATCGAAACCTCCAGCGTCGCTCACCCGTTTCTACTGTCCGTTGCGTCAATCGCATTAGTTATGTTGTCGAGCAAGGCCATTACAAACATTTGGGTTAACGTCATCCAGTTTTGGTGCGAGAGCATCGGGCTCGACGCAGAAATTACGGCGCGATCGGTTGTTGGTATCGGCGGCTTTTATTTCGAGATCCCGGACGTGCGCATTGAGAGTCCGTTACCGAATGCGGACATGTTGTTCTACTCGAGCATCATCGTAGGTACTGCGATGCTTATGGCGTACGCGTTTCTACGTCGTTTTTTGCCGTTGTGCTATTTGGTGTGGGCGATCGGTTTAATTCAAATTGCTGCTTTAATTCACTTTGCTATCTATCCGCAGGCGTTTCCTTACAGTATTGGCACTCATGTGACGAGTAGTCTGGAGATGATTTTCGTATTGCTGTTTTTGCTGCCGATCTTACTCATGGTCGCCTACTATCCGCTGAATTTTTCCTTGTTGAAAAAGATCGCACTAACCGGGGTTAGCCTCGGCATGGTCATCATATTTGCACCTCATCTCTATACGTGTCACATCGTGTTGATGAGTCACTTCTCAGTCCTGTACATGCCCGTTTTGTTCGCAGCATTCGGAGTCTTTCCCATTATCCTAATGGTCATTGCGATCTATGGTTGGGGGATGAGCTGGACACAGCGATATTAATCGATGGCTAATTCTTCCAACGGCTCAAGCAGACTTGTATTGCGAGCTCTATTAGTGGTTATTTCGACCGTGCTCATCGCTTACGTGAGCAGTTCTGCAATTGCAATTGCGGTGCCTAATACCGGCGAGGTGGCGAACTCAGAGGTTACAGTTCCAGTTTATATTGCACGACTACAATTTGTTCTGATGAGTATCATCGCGTTGCTAGTCATCTTTATGTTGAGGCACCTGACCTTTACATTAAACCGCTTGTTCGGGCATCAACGACATCCCTATCTAGATATAGATATCGCCGATTGGCCCCGCATAGCTGTGTTTATCCCGGCGCACAATGAGGAAGCCGTCATTGAGTACGCGTTGAACGCCCTCGTCGACGTCGATTATCCCCACGACCGATTACGTATTGTCCCAATCGATGATCGTTCCGAAGATCGAACATGGGACATCATTCAACGATTCCAGGACGAATTTCCGCATCTCATCTATCCTGTTCGGCGCGTTGCTGGTAAGAGAGGAAAAGCGGCGGCCATTATGCAAGCCGGCGAGTTTGTCGACGAAGAAATAATCATCGTGTTCGATGCGGATTACGTTCCGGGTCGGGCACTCCTAAAACAATTGGCAGCGCCATTTTTTGATCCTGAAGTGGGTGCGGTAATGGGTCGGGTTGTGCCTCACAACACGAGTACTAATTTACTCACTCGCTTGCTAGACCTAGAACGATCCGGTGGCTACCAAGTCGACCAGCAGGCACGAATGAATTTAAGGCTATTACCTCAATATGGCGGATCGGTAGGCGGCGTGCGCGTACGTGCTCTCAACACAGTTGGTGGTTGGCGCGAAGACGCACTCGCCGAAGATACAGATTTGACTTATCGACTCCTGTTACATGGCTACAAAGTGGTCTACGAGAATCGATCCGAATGTTATGAGGAAGTTCCGGAAACTTGGCAGGAGCGCAATCGACAAATCATGCGTTGGGCGAAAGGACATAACCAAGCGGCTTTTCGCTATGCATGGCGCGTCCTATTCACGCATCATGTGCGCATCGTCGAAAGAATCGATGCGTTACTCCTACTCGGAGTCTACGCGGTTGCGCCATTACTACTCTTAGGTTGGATATGCGCGTTGGTGTTGTACTTTGCTGGCCATCAAACTTTGGCGAGCTCGGGTGTCGCGCTATTCGCGTTTGTCGGGTTCGGCGCTTTAGGAAATTTCGCCGCATTTTTCGAGATTGCTGCCGCATTGCATTTGGACGGTTCAGGTCATCGGGTTCGATTACTGCCACTTAATTTTCTAAGTTTTATCGCAAGCTTGATCAACATCACGCGAGCCTGTTTTCAGCTTGTGTTCGTCGATTTCCTATTCAATCGCGATCTGCGATGGCAAAAAACCAAAAGGTATCGCAAGTAGTGGCTACGGGTATTCAAATCGGGCTGCTTTTCTTAGTTACCTTTCTAATGCTAGCGGTATCGCTAATTCCTGCGATCTTGGAATGGTATGCGAAGACCGATGCTGAGCCTCTGCGCGTGGTCCGTGAACAAGATATGAGCATTCGACATTTTGCGACTTCGTTTCGCACGCAAGTAAATACATTTCTATACGACAACAATATCGATCTCGCCAACCCACCGGAACCGTTTGAGGGTATCTGGCATATCGATCAGCCAGTCAGTTTTCTTGGCAAAACCGAACGTCCGGAATTGCGTCTCGATGAGTTAAAGGAGCGTCTGGTTAATCGCGTATTGTTAGGCGCTGCGGAATTGGTCTTGCCGGGCGACATGGTGTTCGAGGAGGAAGTTTATTGTCGCGGCTCGTTGGCATGCGGCGACCGTGCGGCGTTTCGTGCGCTGTATTGTGAAGAGGGCATTGTCCTAGGTGACGAATGCGTTGTCGTGCGATGGTTGCATTCTGACGGAACTGTGACCGTCGGTGCACAAAGCCGATTATTTGGTCGATTGTCAGCTAATCGCTCAGTGACGATTGGTTCCGGCTGCGAGTTCGAACGGATGAGTTCTCCTGTGATTCGATTTGCGGCCCCGCTAATTCACAGACCCACCCCGGTAGAACGATCTACATGGCAGGCAGACGAGCGGATGGAATCAATTGATGAAGACACGCTGCTGTCGGCGGGCGCGATATCAATCGAGGATGCGACCTCGGTTCGTTCGAACTTAATCGCCAAAAAGCAACTAAGCGTCGGTCGCAACGTCGATATTCAAGGCAGTCTGAAAGCGCACAAATCACTTCGAATCGGTTCTGGGTCCGTGATCCGTGGGGCGATTGTATGCGGCGGAGAAATCGAAATTGACGACGCTTGTTTAATCAAAGGCCCGCTAATCTCTGAGACTTCTATTCAGATTGGCGCGGGTTGTGTGATCGGCACGCCCGGGATGCCGACTTCGGTCTCGGCGCCACGGATTTATATCACGTGCGGCGCCCAAATCTCAGGCACTTTATGGGCGGGGCTCGAAGGTCGGGTCGTTGATTGATTTCCCCCAGGGCGACCGCTAGTGCGAACTCCGACCGCCTGGAGGGTTGCAGCGCGTCCGCAACTATGACACGAAAATTTACGCGT
This sequence comes from Gammaproteobacteria bacterium, assembly GCA_047611905.1. Classification (GTDB taxonomy): domain Bacteria; phylum Pseudomonadota; class Gammaproteobacteria; genus UBA11873. The sequence continues at coordinate 8,322 of JBLFWZ010000002.1, forward strand.
AATTGCCGGTTTTTACCGGAAATGGCGGGGACGTCTCTCAAGAATGGCTGTAAAATCTGTTTGATGGATATAACTCGAATTTACGCTGCGCGACTCGCCGTACGGGTGCTGTTAGCAACCGTGGCCATGTGCCCGACAAGTTTACTCGCCGCCGGTAACGTCTCGTGGGTTGGCGGCGTCGGCAACTGGGACGACGGCTCTAACTGGTCGAATGGGTTCGAACCGATATTCTCAGACGATGTCGACATTGCAACGGGAGACGTGACAACCTCAACCACGAACATCACTAACAATCTCCGTGTCGCAGGCAGCTTGGCTGTGACCAACGGTACCTTGGACATCATTGATGATTTATCAAACCACGGATCCATAGAAGTTCTTCAAGGAAGACTAGAGGCCGATACTTTTATCAACGAAGCACTCGGGGTGATTTCAATACGCGGGCTGGGTGCAGAAGCCTACGGTGTGATTGATTTCATTAATCGCGGTTTAGGCACTGTGGAACTAGACGCGTCGCTCCAGGCCGGTGCTCTGACAAACTTTCAGAATTTGACAATTAAGACGAGAGCCATCGGGTTTAGCCAAACAATGGTCAACAAGATCGGCGGCGTCTTCAACATCCAGAATAGCTCCAGCGTACTCACGGTGTCAGGCAACATCACCAACGAAGGGATGTTTAACGCAAGCGATATGGCGAGCGTCACCGCCGCCAGTGCGGTTAACTACGACACCATCGATATCGATAACGCGGGCCTCACCTTAAGCAGTTTGCTCAATACGTCCACGGGCGTGCTGACGGTTGGCGGATCGGCCGCACTGCTCAAAATTAACGGCGCGATCGTCAACGAAGGCCAGTTGACCGCTGAGCTGGGTTCGAGCGCAATCATCGTTAGCATCGACAACCATCACGTTTTCGAACTCAAGACTGGGGCAACAGCTAACCTCGAATCGGTATTGAACTTTGCTGGCGGCGATATCAAGGTTGCCGGCACAGGTAGCGAACTCACGCTTACTAGCAATTTACAGAATGTCGGCAGCGTAACGGTGCAAGATTCGGGCACATTAAATGCTCTGAGTGTCACCAACCTTAAGAGTTTTGAAGTTCGTTCGGGCGCAGTGGTTGAAACCGCAAGTGTCGTGAATTCGAGTACCAGCACCGCGCTCGTGACTGGCGCACAGAGCCGGCTAAATCTAACTAACAATTTCGAAAACAACGGCTCATTGGTGGTGTCGGATAGCGGGACGTTAAGTACGGAGAGTTTTGACAACAAAAATAGCGCCGAAATTCACAGCGGTGGGCAGCTTGAAGCAAATTCTCTTGTCAACCGAGCGACTGCAACGATGCTTGTAAGCAATGCGGGGACAAATGTTTCGATCACGGGTGCAACGGTCAATCACGGAGCGCTCGAAATTAGCGGCAGCGCAATCTTATCTTCGTCATCGTTTGAGCAGTTGTCCGGCGAAACCGCACTACTAGGCGGGATGCTAACTGGCACGACTTTTGGCGTGACTATACTCGGCGGCAGTCTCACGGGATTCGGTGACATCGGTAGCGACCTATTGCTTGGCGGTAGCAGCAGTGCTGCGCCGGGATCGATTGCCGATCAAACTCAACAATTCGATATCGCTGGTGCCCTGCAGTTAGCGGGAACCTTCGTCGTCGAAATCGGCGATACAGCGCTCGGCGAATTTGATCGGATCGTTAGTTCCGGCGCGGTCACTCTGGGCGGCACCTTGCAAGTCGATCTACTCGGTGGCTTCGAGCCGATCGTAGGTGACACCTTCGATATTTTGATTGGTAGTTCCGTAAGTTCGAATTTTGTCTCAACGTTGTTTCCAGTTTTCGGCGGTAGAACGTTTGACGTTCTCCTCGGTACGGATTTCGCGCGCCTGACGGTCCGGGCTGTGCCGCTACCTGGCGCGCTATATTTAATTGTACCCGCGTTATTGTTCTTGGTGAGATCCCGCCGAGTGCCCCATTCGTAATTATCGAATGGATTGCCGGATTCCTCGATCTCGAGTCTTAAGAGGACAAGAGCACACTTAATTCCTGCAATTCTCCGATCGGCGGCAAGCACTGGTGGCCGCGACAAACGTAAGCAGTAACCGCCGCACGGCGCTTGTGTGCGGATAATAGGCCAGGCAAGCGGTGTACCTCATTAGGAATCGAAAAGACTTGTTGGCGAGGTGAATAAACCTGGGCCAATTCCCGATTCCATAAATCCAAATCCATTTTCCGGCCGCGTAAAATTACCAAGGTCGGTGGCACCAAATACTCATCAAGTGCGAGAAGCAGGGCGTTGTGCGCGCTAGGCGCGTGGTTAATCGAGGCCCACGCGGCCGACAAGGTCCGCTCGCTCGCCTCAAGATAACGAGTTTCGCCAAGCAGGTGGCCAAGGCGTGAGAGCGCCCACGCGGCAATACCATTGCCCGCCGGTAGCGCGTCGTCGGTAAAAGGTTTCGAGCGCTGGATAAGAGACTCATGGTCGTGTGCTGTGAAGAAAAAGCCACCTTGTTCGATATCTTCGAAATTCTCTAACACGCAATCGGCTAGTTCAATTGCGAATTCTAGATTCGCGCTATTCCAACGGGCACTAAGAAGATGTAACAGCGCGTCGATCATAAAGACGTAGTCGTCCAGATAGGCATCGAGATGTGCGGTTCCATCCTTGTAGGTCGCTAACAGTCGCCCCTCGTGCCACATCTTTTCCCGAATGAAACCGACGGCGCGTTCGGCGGCATCGGCATAGTCAGAGCGATCCAGAGTGTGCGCTGCGATGGCTAATCCTTTGATCATGAGCGCGTTCCATGAGGTTAGGATTTTGTCGTCGCGATCCGGCCTAATGCGCGATTGCCGATAAGTGAATATCTGCTCTCTGGCATCGTTCACGCTTTGTTCGATGGCTTCAGGGGTGCCGCCAAGGACATTGGCAATTTCATGGAATTGCGCGGCGATTCGGAGATGCCATCGGCCGTCGAAATTGGCGGCGCGCTCTAGGCCAAAGCGTCGAGAAAACGCTTCATGCTGAGTCCCAAGTACCGTGGAGATTTCTTCGCGACTGAAAGAGTAGAATTTGCCCTCGATGCCTTCGGAATCCGCATCCAAACTCGAATAGAAACCGCCGTCTGGCGATGTCATTTCGCGCGCTAACCAGTCGGCCGTCTCGCCCACGGTAGTTTTGAATAGCGGTTCGCCGCTTAACTGCCATGCTTGCGCGTAAAGTCCGAGCAGGGGCCCATTGTCGTAGAGCATCTTTTCGAAATGCGGAATCATCCATTGGTCGTCCACCGAGTAGCGACAAAAACCGCCTCCAAGATGATCGTAGATTCCACCATTGGCCATTTTCTTCAGAGTAAACAAAGCCATATGTAGCGCGTGTTCATCCGGTTCTCGGCCGCGCGAAAAATCTCGCAGCAGACGCTCCAAGCTACTGGGGTGTGGAAATTTAGGGGCTCTGGTGAAACCGCCAAGTCGATGATCGAATGCTCTAGCCGCCTGATCGCGGGCAATTTGCAACGGCTCTGAAGAGAGTTCGCCGATTGGCGCGACGGGGTGGCGCTGCATCTCTGATAATGCGTCCACTATTTGCTCGTTTTGGCTGCGGACATCCGTCTCGCGCTCGCGGTACAAGATACTGACCCGGTCGAGCAGATCCTTAAATGCGGGTAACCCATGTCGCGCGCTCGGAGGGAAATAAGTACCACCCAGGAACGGGATCTGATCGTTTGGAGTTAAGAACATCGTTAACGGCCAACCGCCATTGTTTTGAGTTAGCAGGTAGTGAGCCGTTTGATAAATTTTATCGATGTCCGGGCGTTCCTCGCGATCGACTTTAATGTTGACGAACAACGCGTTCATTTTCTCGGCGGTCGCGGGATCTTCGAATGATTCGTGCGCCATTACGTGGCACCAGTGACATGCGGAATAGCCGATCGAAAGTAGGATAGGTTTGTTTTCATTGCGAGCTTTTGCCAGCGTCTCCTCTCCCCAGGGGTACCAATGCACGGGATTGTTAGCGTGTTGCAACAAGTAGGGACTCGTTTCGTTCTGCAGTGCGTTCATTGAGTATTTCTATTTCCGGGCGGTTGTTTTTCTAGCGACACGGTTGGCGCTCGCTAAGCGCGAAATTTGGCAACAAATTCGTACGCCATTCTATCTTCCGAGTGACTTCCTAGCGACGGCGGCGTGCTAATATCCCAGCCCGCTATGATTCCGTTTCCAAACATCGATCCAATCGCTATTGAGCTCGGTCCAGTCGCGATCCATTGGTATGGCATTTCCTATATCGTCGGTATCGGACTTGGATGGCTTGCCCTGCAACGCAGTTCAGGTTCGTCAGACCTTCAATGGACGAAGGATGATGTTGCCGATGTCGTCTTTTTCGCAGCGATCGGCGGGGTGTTGGGCGGGCGGATCGGCTATGCCTTGTTTTACAATTTCAGTGACTATGTTGATGATCCGCTTGGAATTCTCGCTGTGTGGCGCGGTGGCATGTCGTTTCACGGCGGGGTAATCGGCTTTATTCTCGCTCTCGCGATTTTTGCCAAACGACGTTCGCGACCGCTCCTCGCGACCACTGATTTCGTCGTACCGGCCGTACCCATAGGCTTGTTTTTTGGCCGCATTGCGAACTTCGTAAATCAAGAATTGTGGGGCGCGCCGACTTCCTTGCCTTGGGGTGTGGTGTTTAGCCACCCTATGGCGGGAAGTATTGCGCGCCATCCCTCGCAGCTCTACGAGGCAGCACTCGAGGGTGTTTTGCTGTTTCTGATTTTGCGTTTCATTGCCGCCCGTACGCCTCCACAAGGCGTCGTGTCTGGCGTGTTCTTGGTCGCCTACGGCATCATGCGCGCGGGCATTGAATTCGTCCGCGAACCGGACCAACATATTGGTTATTTAGCCTACGGCTGGGTGACGATGGGGCAGGTGTTGTCCCTCCCGATGATGTTCCTCGGCGTGTTACTCATCGTACTATCGCAGCGTGATCGCGGCATCAATTAGGGTGATTTAATGCAGGTCTATCTCGATTTACTACGCCACGTCCGTGAAAACGGAGTCGAAAAAGGGGACCGAACAGGCACTGGTACGCTGAGTGTGTTCGGCCACCAAATGCGTTTCAATCTCGCTAAAGGCTTTCCGTTATTAACGACAAAAAAAGTCCACCTAAAGTCGATTATCCATGAGCTACTGTGGTTTTTAAGCGGCGATTCAAACGTCCGGTACTTGAACGATAACGGCGTATCTATTTGGGACGAGTGGGCTGATGATGCCGGTGATCTCGGACCCATCTATGGTGTGCAATGGCGCAGCTGGCGTGCGGCCGATGGGCAATCGCATGACCAAATTTCGGACGTAATAGCCGCACTTAAATCAGACCCGAATTCTCGTCGGCATATCGTGAGCGCCTGGAACGTTGGCGAAATCGATTCGATGGCTCTGGCGCCGTGCCACACGATGTTTCAGTTTTACGTGGCCGAAGGTCGCTTGTCGTGCCAATTGTATCAACGCAGCGCGGACATCTTTTTAGGTGTACCGTTTAATATTGCGTCTTACGCGTTACTAAATTTGATGGTTGCCCAAGTCTGCGGATTAGAGCCCGGTGAATTTGTGCACACCTTGGGTGACGCGCACTTGTACATGAATCATCTAGATCAGGCAGACGAGCAGTTGCGCCGCGCGCCAACTTGTTCGCCGACGATGGTACTAAATCCAAATGTACCTTCGATTTTTGAGTTCAGCTACGACGACTTCACCCTTGAAAATTATCATCCGCTGCCGGGCATTGCTGCACCGATTGCGGTTTAGCTGGCCGCGGCTCACAAAGCCAAAGGGGCTTTGACGTGCGCCTAAATATCGTCGTCGCGATGTCGATGAATCGAGTGATTGGTCGAGGTGGTCAGTTACCCTGGCGTCTGCCTGCGGATCTGAAATATTTTAAGAATATTACTATGACGCATCCGATTATCATGGGTCGCAAGACGCACGAATCGATCGGACGCGCGCTACCGAGTCGCCTAAACGTTGTTGTCACGCGTAACGTTGACTTCCAGGCCCCGGGATGCGAGATAGCTAATTCACTTAGGCAAGGAATGGATGTTTGTGGATCGGCTAACGACGTGATGATCATCGGTGGCGCGACGCTGTATCGCGAAGCCTTATCGATGACTGAACGAATTTACCTAACTGAGGTACATGTTGAGCTGGATGGCGACACACTTTTCCCGGCGCTGCACAAAGATGATTGGCGCGAGTCTTCGCGAGAATTTCATGGTGCCGACGATGCGAACGAATTCGATTACAGTTTCGTCGTTTTTGAGCGAGCAAACCGATAGCAGGATTGCGGTAACGGCCTTTCGTACGAGTCTAGGTGGAACATCAAATGCGCAATCCGCACGTTGATTGTTTTTAGAATCCGCTACCGACGTTAATCGGCAATCGGCAGGCAGGTTTTTGAAGGCACGCTAAAAAACTGCCGATCTTCGAGTCTCAGCGCCGTTAGCCTACCGCCCCAAACCGCGCCAGTATCTAACGGATAAATGCGCATTGCCTGCATCGCTTGTTCGTCTAGATGCAGCGCCGACCAATGGCCGAAGACAATGGATTCGGCATTATCCGAAAACTGGTAGAGCTCGTACCACGGCGTCAGTTCGTCAGGTTGTGAGCCGAGAGGGCCTTTGTGTTTGAAATCCATACGTCGATCGGGATGGTAATACCGTAGCCGCGTGAAAAGATTAGTCACTAATCGGATTCTTGGCCAATCAGTTAAATCGTCTGACCACAAATCGGGAACGTTACCGTACATGTTGGCAAAAAATATTTTGTATTGATGTCCGCGCAAAACGGCCTCGACTTCGGCGGCGTAGTCGCACGCCGTAGCCGGCGACCAATCCGGCGGGATGCCAGCGTGGACCATCGTGAACCCTAGATCGGTGTCACGGTGTACTAGCGGTTTGTGTCGCAGCCATGTCAGCAAGAAATTGCAGTTCGGCGCCCGGAGTACGTCCTGGAAGGTGTCCTTACTACTGGGTTTGTATTTATCGATGAAGGCGCAGGCGAGTAAATGTAAGTCGTGGTTGCCCAGTACCGTGACTGCAGAGTCGCCCAACGCGTAGACGTATTCTAAGACGGCTAAGGATTTCGGGCCGCGGTTGACGAGGTCGCCTACTAACCAAAGCGTGTCTCTATTGCGTTCGAAATTAATGGCATCAAGAAGGTCGACGAATTCGTCAAAACACCCTTGAATGTCACCGATCGCGTAGGTCGCCATGGTGTGGACTAATGCAAGACGTTAGGGATGGAGAGCCTAAAAGCCGTGATAGGGGCATCGAATTCTGTGCCGTCAGTGGTGACCATTTGGTAGCTACCATGCATGGTGCCAACAGGAGTTTCGATCATTGCGGCACTCGTGTACGTAAAAGACTCGCCAGGCGCCAGTAGGGGTTGCTCGCCGACCACCCCTTCACCACGAACCTCTTGGACATGTTCAGCGGCGTCGGTTATTACCCAATGGCGCGAAATTAATTGCGCAGGCACCTCGCCGGCATTCGATATCGTAATTTTGTAAGCGAACACATAACGATTGTTCGCCGGTACAGATTGATTCTCGATATAGGTGGTTTCAACATCGATTTCAATATCAGGTAGTTGGTTTGTCATGTCGCAACTGTAAGCGAATGTCGCCGATTCGGCAAAAGTATTAGGTTAGTGCTTAGCCGCGATCTCTTGGCATCCTATCGAGACAACGTAGATTTAACGATTCTTGGATATGCTCTAACTTGATGTCTGAGCTTTGCGCCAGATCCGCGATCGTACGCGCCAGCTTAACGATTCGATGGTAGGCACGCGCACTTAAGCTAAAACGATCATAAGCGTGCTCCATGAACGATTTGCCGTGTGAATCGAGCGGCGCGTATCGCTTAAGTTCTTCTACCGACAGAAGGTGGTTAAGCTTTCCCTGGCGGCCCACTTGAACAGCACGCGCGGCACTCGCCCGCTCACGAACTTCGCTACTCGACTCAGCGGACTGGTCATGGGCAGCATCTAACCAATCCCGTTGACGCACTATTTCGATGTGCATATCGATTCGGTCGAGCAACGGACCAGAGATCCTTTGTCGATATCGCTCGATTCGCTCAGCCGTACAAACGCACCGCCCGGACGGATCTCCGTGATAGCCACACGGACACGGATTCATAGCCGCAATTAGTTGGAATGTTGCCGGGAAGTCCGCACTTCTTGCCGCACGAGAAATCGTAACGCGACCAGTCTCTAGGGGTTCGCGGAGCACCTCTAGTACGCGTCGTTCAAACTCTGGAAGCTCGTCCAAAAACAAAATGCCACGATGAGCAAGTGATACTTCTCCGGGACGAGGCGAACTGCCGCCCCCGATCAGTGCCACGGAGGAGCTTGAATGATGCGGCGTTCGAAACGGACGGCGACGCCAGTTCTCGATCTTGAATCCAGATTCGCTAATCGACAGTATCGCTGCCGATTCGAACGCTTCAGTTTCGCTTAGTGGGGGCAGCAAACCGGGGAGTCGGGTCGCCAGCATCGATTTACCCGTTCCGGGTGGTCCGAGCATGAGTAAATTGTGCCCGCCGCTTGCCGCAATCTCCAGAGCACGCTTGCCCTGAAATTGACCACGAACGTCTGCGATGTCGCCGTACTCATGAGTTGCCGGATTTACCGGCACGACGTGTACGCTCGGCGCGAGTGGCGCCAGACCATTTAGATGTCGGCAAACAGAGTCTAAGGAATCGCCTGCGTAGACCTCGAGATCGGAAACTAATGCGGCTTCCATGTGATCACCATAAGCCGTGATGATCGCGTGTTGCTCGTCGCGCGCGGCTAGCGCTGCCGGCAACATCCCGCGTACTGGTCGCAGCGAGCCTGTGAGTGCTAGTTCAGCAATGCATTCGGTGTGCGCAAGCAGCTTGAGTGGCACCTGATTGGAAGCCGCGAGTATGCCGAGCGCGATTGCCAAATCGAAGCGGGTTCCGTGTTTCGGCAAGTCCCCAGGGGCTAGATTGACTGTGATACGGCGGGTTGGGAATTCGTAGCCTGAATTTAGGATGGCCGAACGGACCCGCTCTTTGCTCTCGCGTACGGCAGTTTCCGGGAGTCCGACTAGATTAAAAGCTGGCAGACCAGCCGATAGGTGTGTTTCGACGCTGACCAATGGGGCGTCTATGCCCATTACTGCCCGCGCCAATACGATTGCGACCGTCATTAGTTGCGCTCCTTGCAACGTGTATCGTTAAGTCATCTTCGTCGACGACTAGGATCATTCCGTGTTCCAATTCTGATTGTAACCTGCAATTGACGGCTTAAAGGTAGGGGAAGTACTACTCGGCCGCGGCCTCTAACGAGGCGACGAGCTTTTCGAGCTCGTCGAGTTTTTGCCGAGTTCGTTGTAAAACCAGCGTCTGGGCATCAAATTCTTCGCGGGTGACGAGGTTCATGCGCGCGAAACCCGCTTCAAGCGCGATTCGAACATTCTCTTTGATCTCTTTTGTGACATGGCTTGTGCCTGTGGGCAGCACCTTCGCGATGCTTTCCACAATCTCTTCGATTTTCTTCAGTTCGATCACGCTAATACTCCGATTCTGGTCCGAAACTTTCTACGCATAAATCCGCTCGTCGCGAAACGAAGTATATGCCGAGCCTGAGCGTAAAAGGACACCGGATAAGTATCTTAATTGCTGACCATGCGTAGCGTTTGTCGTGCGGATGCGACGGAGTATAAAACGCACAGTAATAGTGCGGATCGCTGTTGAGTCGTAACACAACAGGGCAAACATCATGCTGCCGGCCTTGGTCTCGATCAATTTTCGAGTCATAGAAATTCTTTAAGCGGTTGATTATAAAAACTTAATAGCAAGTGGCACAGTGAATGCATAGGCTCATTTCGAGGTAAGCGGTTAACTCCGGCTCAAGTAGTCGAACAGCACCAATAGGGGATGCACTGAGATGAAACTCGTAACGGCAATAATAAAGCCATTCAAAATCGACGACGCGCGTGAAGCGTTATCCACGGTAGGAGTACAAGGTCTAACGGTCACCGAGGTCAAAGGATTCGGTCGACAAAAAGGACACACAGAACTCTATCGAGGGGCGGAATATGTCGTCGACTTTTTACCAAAATCAAAACTAGAAATCGCCGTCGACGACGATCGCGTCGATGCCGTATTGGAAGCGATCGCTAAAGCAACGAGTACCGGAAAGATCGGTGATGGCAAAATTTTCGTGCAAGAACTCACCAACGTTGTGCGGATCCGTACAGGCGAGTCAGGACCCGACGCACTTTAAGTGCTCAGCGGTTTCAGACGTTCATTTATTTAATCATCAATTATTAACCGTTAGAGGAGGGTGCCCGTATGGACGCATCCGTGGTTGAGCTGAAATACGCTCTAGATACATTTTATTTTCTCGTCATGGGTGCCTTCGTTATGTGGATGGCGGCCGGATTTGCAATGCTTGAAGCCGGTTTAGTGCGCGCTAAAAACACGGCCGAGATCCTAACTAAGAATATCTCTCTGTATGCCATCGCATGCCTTATGTACATGCTGTGCGGCTACAACATCATGTATCCGGGCGACGCTGCCGTGAGCAGTTTGTGGCCAGGCATTTCATTTATGCTGGGCGCGGACAACACGGCCGAAGCGGTGCTAGCGAGTGGTGGGGAAACCTATTACTCGACCATGGCTGATTTCTTTTTCCAAGTTGTGTTCGTTGCAACGGCGATGTCGATCGTCTCTGGCGCGGTTGCGGAGCGAATGAAACTTTGGTCATTTTTGGCTTTTGCCGTCGTGATGACGGGCTTCATCTACCCATTGCAAGGCTATTGGAAATGGGGCGGCGGCTTCCTCGACGCGAATGGGTTTCTGGACTTTGCCGGTTCTGGTGTCGTCCATTTGGCCGGTGCCACGGCCGCATTTGCAGGTGTCTTGTTACTCGGCGCCCGTAGAGGAAAATACGGGAAGGACGGTAGTATCAACGCGATACCCGGCGCGAATCTTCCGATGGCAACATTGGGCACCTTCATTTTGTGGCTTGGGTGGTTCGGATTCAACGGTGGATCGGAATTGAAGGTCTCAGACATCGGCGAAGCAAATGCCGTTGCCATGGTCTTCGTGAATACCAACGCGGCGGCGGCCGGTGGTGTGATCGCGGCATTACTGACCTCTAGATTCCTATTTGGTAAAGCGGATCTCACCATGGCGCTCAACGGTGCGCTGGCTGGGCTTGTAGCGATAACGGCGGAACCCCTGACCCCAACCCCAGGGATCGCGACCCTGATCGGAATTGTCGGTGGTGTGCTGGTCGTGTTCTCAATCTTATCGCTCGACCGATTCAAGATAGATGATCCAGTCGGCGCGATTTCGGTGCACGGGGTTGTCGGCATGTGGGGACTGCTCGCTGTCTGTCTAACTAACGACGAGGCGACCATCACGGCCCAATTGATGGGACTGGGCACCATATTCGGCTTTGTCTTCGTGACGTCCGCGGCCACTTGGTTCGTCATCAAATCCACTGTAGGCATTCGAGTTTCCGAAGAACAAGAGCATTTCGGAGTGGATGCAAGTGAGTGCGGGGTTGATGCGTATCCGGAGTTTGTGGTGTCGGGCCGTTGATTCGATCGGCAATCTCCCTTAACTAAGCACAACAGGAAGAGGCGCGTGATGCGCCTCTTCTTTCGTTCGCACCAAAAAAGATCGCGAAAAATCTCGACGCACTAAAAAGGGTCGAGATAAAGGTTAGAAATTCACTTCCGAGATTGATCCAACTTCGTGATCAGCCTAGTTAGTGACTCCTTGCCCTACTTGATCGTCTGGCACAGTTCATGCACCACCATAGAACAGTGGCAGTGATTGTGAATCGAAAGTTGGTGTAAATGCTGATTACGCTCTAAATTAGGGCAGCCTTCGGTGAACAAATACTGTCGCGACGAACAACCGTTGGGATCGCGACGCAAGCACGCAGCTTGAAATAACTTGAATATGGGGAATGCCAATGAAACTCGTGACCGCAATTATTAAGCCGTTCAAACTCGATGAAGTGCGCGAAGCGCTTTCAGAACGGGGCGTTCAGGGCATGACCGTCACTGAAACAAAAGGTTTTGGGCGACAGAAAGGCCATACAGAGCTTTATCGAGGAGCGGAGTATGTCGTCGACTTCTTACCTAAAATAAAAATCGAAGTGGCTGTGTCTTCTGATCGGGTCGATGAAGTCGTGGAAACCATACAGAACGCGGCGAATACAGAATCGATCGGCGATGGCAAAATATTTGTTCAAGATTTGCTCCAAGTCGTGCGGATTCGTACCGGCGAGACAGGCGAAGACGCGCTCTAGTTCTGCGTGATTCTGTCTCAGTGTCGCGATCGGGCTATTTATTGCGATCCAGGAACGGTCGCAACGAACGATATTTTGCGGGATAAGGAGCAGTAATCGCAGTCGATGCAATCGGATTTGGATACAAAGCGAGTCAATAGCATGCGCAGTGGGTGTGGCGCGGCTAGAGAAAGCTTTTCCAATTCCGCCAATCGATCCGGTGATGCCGCCTAGATGCTGCGAGTGTCGTGTTCTAGCGAACGTCGATTATTAAGTCCGAGCGCAAGCATTGGATGGTTCATATTCAACAACGGCGGCAAATTGGGAGGCCGAACAATGAGCATGTTGCAACGAATTACGATATTACTTTTAACCCTGGGCGCATGCACCGGTGCGCACGCCCAAGGCATCGACAGCGGAGATACGGCTTGGGTACTAACTTCCACCGCGTTGGTTTTGTTTATGACATTGCCGGGACTCGCGTTGTTCTACGGTGGCTTGGTTCGTAGCAAAAACGCATTGTCGATTCTCATGCAGTGCTTTGCTATTGCATGCTTGATGTCGCTTTTGTGGCTGGCCGTGGGCTACGGTCTTGCGTTCGGTGATGGCGGGGACTTAAATAAGTACATCGGGCTCGGCAATATCATGTTGTCCGATGTGACTCGCGAATCGACCAGCGGGACGCTGCCAGAATCCGTATTCGTCATGTTCCAAATGACGTTTGCGATAATCACGCCAGCACTGATCATCGGTGCGTTCGCTGAAAGGATGCGTTTCTCTGCTGTGCTAATTTTTAGCACTTTGTGGTTGCTGGTCGTCTACGCACCCGTCTGTCACTGGGTTTGGGGTGGTGGTTGGCTTAGTGACATGGGACTCCTCGATTACGCCGGTGGTACAGTCGTCCACATCAACGCCGGGGTTGCAGCGATCGTAGCGGCAGTTGTGCTCGGTAATCGCAAGGGATTTCCGACCACTGCAATGCCGCCCCACAATATGACCTTGACGGTGATGGGAGCGTCGATGCTGTGGGTCGGTTGGTTCGGATTCAACGCGGGAAGTGCTGTCGCGGCAAATGGCGACGCGGGCATGGCGATGTTAGTAACGCATATATCGGCCGCCGCCGGTTCCTTGGCATGGATCGCTGTCGAATGGATCAAGCACGGTAAGCCGAGCGTTTTAGGGATCGTAACCGGCATGGTTGCTGGACTAGGGACCATCACACCAGCATCTGGATACGTCGGTCCTGTGGGCGCCCTGTTTATCGGTCTATCGGCCGGTGTGATCTGTTACTTTGCGACTCAGTATATAAAACGCGGTCTCAAGATTGATGACTCATTGGATGTGTTTCCCGTCCATGGAGTCGGAGGCATTCTCGGCACGTTGCTGGCTGGCGTATTCGCATCCGAAAGTCTTGGCGGAGTTGGTTACGCAGATGGCGTCTCTATGGCACAGCAAGTCGGTGTGCAAGCAATTGGCGTCGAGGCGACCATGATCTGGTGCGGCGTTGCAACCTTTGTGCTGCTAAAGATTGTGGCAATGATTGTCCCGCTTCGGGTCGGGGAAGATTCGGAATCCCAAGGTCTCGATCTGAGCGAACACGACGAACGCGGTTATATTTTGTAAATCCATCGGGCCGCATTAGCTAGCGGATGGCCTTGGGCGCAAGCAACTGCGTCCAAAGGCTGTCCCCGTTTGTAGCGTATCGGCGATTCTGGCCGATGCGCGAGGTTGCGAAGAAACCGCTTCTCGCCAAATTCCCCACGTCAATCTCGCGAGGCAAAGACAGGTCTCGAAATGAATAGTTATGTCAATTCTTCGACATAAAGCCTGACGGAACTATCCTTGCTGAAGCCGAATGAATAGAATGCTTATAAGCGGCGCTAAGAATCGAAAGCAAGCGTGCCGCGACAATTTAGTTTGATTACCCACACGTACTAAGTCGCTCTACTTTTTGGTGTATATTCAGGCTGTTAATAGTTCAATCACCCAGTTACGCTGATACGAATAGAACATGGCTGAACGGAATTTAGTAGATAAGGCACTGCTCAAGACATTAGTCCCGCCTAACGCCTTGAATGCAGAGAATTTTCAGGAACTGGCTGGGAAAGCCTACGTTGAGCAGATTAACGTTGGCAAACCGATCTTCAATTTCGGCGATCTCGATCGAAAGACGACCTATTTACTCGAAGGTACGGCCGAGCTGGTCGCAGAAGATGGGCAAAGCACCAAGCTTAAAGGCGGCACGGATGTCGCGAAACACCCGCTTGCGAACCTGCAGCCACGGAAGCATACGGCGACGGCGTTAACACACTGCAAGATCACGCGCTTTGATAGCGACTTACTGGATATCCTATTGACCTGGGATCAGTTGTCGGGGATCGAAGTCAGCGAAATTCATGTCGAGGAAGATGACGACGACGACGACAGTGATTGGATGACACGCATACTGCAATCGCGTGCATTCCTTCAAGTGCCGCCTGCAAATATTCAAGCGATGTTCATGCGCATTCAAGAAGTGCCGATGAACGATGGGGAAGTCGTCATAAAGCAGGGCGACGATGGCGATTTCTACTACATCATTAAGAGCGGCCGAGCAAAAGTCACGCGCTCTTCAAAAACCGGTTCCGAATTGACTTTGGCGACCCTGAAAGACGGAGACGCGTTCGGGGAAGAAGCATTACTGTCTGAGGCGAAACGCAACGCTACCGTGATCATGGACGGCCCAGGAACCTTAATGAGGCTGGCGAAAGAGGATTTCAACGCATTACTGAAGGAGCCTATGCTGAGTTGGCTCGATTTAGAGGCCGCTCAGGAACAAGTTAAAACAGGGGCCAAATGGTTGGATGTCCGGCTCGAGAGCGAGCACGCGAACACAGGCCTGAAAGATAGCCTGAATATCCCGTTGTTCATGTTGCGCATGAAGGTCGATTCGCTAGACTCGGCGACTCCGTACATTGTGTATTGCGACACCGGCAGGCGCAGCTCAGCCGCGGCATTTCTACTCAGTGAACGGGGCTTCCAAGTCTACTGTTTGACTGGGGGCCTAATGGAACAAGCTCCGCCTGAAGGTAGTTAATACAACCGCAAACCGCGTTTTCAATCGATGCGCTAACAAATAAATTACAGCGGTCCGCTATAGCTAGACCGTAGTCATCTTCATACCCACATGCCAAACCGGTTTCATATCTCGCCTGGCAGGCCTTACTTTTGCGTCGTTGGATCACCGATTGATCACAGTAAGTCGCCGCAGATTCATCAGGAATTCGCCCTCCAATTCGGCATAGAGCTCAGCTATGAGAAGATCAAAGTAGAGCCAAATGACTTTTGCGAGGCGCTAGCGGAATTCGTTGCGTCAGGCGGTCGCGCGATGAACATCACAGTGCCGCACAAGGAAGCTGCCTGCGCTTGTGCAGATATTCGTAGCGAGCGTGCAGATCTTGCTGGCGCAGCTAACATGATCTCGGTGGGCCCTGACGGCGAAACAATCGCGGATAACTCTGACGGTGCCGGATTAATCCGAGATTTGCTAGTCAATCACCAGTTAGAATTACGCGGCAGTCGTATTCTGCTTCTGGGTGCCGGCGGTGCTGCACGGGGTGTGGTTCCAAGTTTACTCGAACAAGGTCCGAGTGAACTTGTCATAGCCAATCGTACCCGCTTGAAAGCCGACGAATTGACCGAACGTTTCGGGTCTTTGGGCCCCATACGCGCAGCTGAATTTTCGACAATTGGAGATGGCGGGTTCGGATTAATCGTCAATGCGACCTCGCTTAGCCTAAGCGGAGAAATCCCACCATTGGATCCGACTTACATCGAAGCAAGCACTTGGTGTTACGACATGATGTACACCAGTACCGGACGCACGCCGTTTCTTGATTGGTGTCTTTCCAACGGTGCTGCCGGATGTTCGGATGGCCTCGGGATGCTAGTTGAACAAGCGGCAAATGCGTTTTCGCTCTGGCATGGTAAAGCTCCAGACACCACACCGGTAATCGAGTGCTTGCGCTAAGTTCTGTTGTCGCCCTTAAGGATCCGGGCGCCCAAATTCTTTTGCCTATAGACCGTTAGTTCGATCCATTAAATCGGGCAACCACCGAACAATTTGTGGAAATGCGGCAATCAAAGCGAGCATTACCAACTGGATGAATACGAACGGCATGACCCCACGGTAAATGTCTTGAATTTTTATATTATCTGGTGCGACGGCTTTCAAATAAAACAGCGAGAAACCGAACGGCGGTGTCAGGAACGACGTTTGCAAATTAACGGCAATGAGAATGGAGAACCAGAGTAAATCTAGTCCCAGTGCTGTGGCTATCGGGGCTAATATCGGAACAACGATAAAGCAGATTTCAACAAAATCGAGAAAGAAACCCAGGACAAAAATTACCGTTTGAGAGACAACTAAAAACCCCCATTCTTGTCCCGGTAATGTCGTAAAAATCGCGTGAACAATTCGATCCCCGCCCATTCCCTTAAAAACTAGTCCGAACGTCGTTGCGCCAATAAGTATGATGAAAACCATGCTCGTAAGCTTCATGGTTTGTAGTGCGGCTGCGTGCAAGGTGGTTAACGTGAGACGACGGTTCGCGATGGCCAGCAACATCGCGCCCGCGCCACCAATGGCAGCCGATTCTGTTGGCGAGGCTATGCCAAAAAATATTGAACCGAGCACCACGAAAACCAAGAACATTGGCGGTACCAGGGAGAATAAAACGCGGCGGCCGATGGCTTGGTCATCGGGAGCCCCAATGGACGGAGCGCTTAGGGGATCTAACCAAGCCTTGATTGCGATGTAGGCGCAATATGCGACGATCAACATGGCGCCTGGTACAACGGCGCCCATAAACATCGAGCCAATAGGAACACCGGCAACATCTGCCAACAGAATCAACACAATGCTCGGCGGAACGATCTGCCCCAATGTTCCTGCTGTGGCAATCGTGCCGGTCGCCAAGCTTGGTGAATAGCCATGTTTGAGCATCGCTGGTAGGGCAATGATCCCCATTGTCACGACGGTTGCGCCGACGACGCCGGTTGTTGCGGCTAGCAAGGTACCAACAATAATCACGGCGAACGCGAGCCCTCCGCGCAGGCGACCACAAAGAATAGCCATGGCTTCGAGCAATTCTTCAGCTACGCCGCTTTTCTCTAATATCACACCCATAAAGACAAAAAGGGGTACAGCGAGCAAAGTGAAATTCGTCAAAATACCCCAAATTCGAAGGGGTAACAGTGAAAAGAAATCGATTCCCAAAGCGACGCTACCAAACAACATGGCGACGGCACCTAAGGTGAATGCGACGGGGTAGCCAATCAGAAGCGCGGCGATCGCGACGACGAACATGAGCAGAGCCCATACTTCCATTTTACTTATGTATCACGAGACAGGCTGTTTAAGGCCCTAAATGCATTAGCCACGGCTTGCAGCGCTAATAGCGCGAAACCCAAGGGAATGGCAGCTTTCAAAAGCCAACGGTGCCGCAAGCCTCCTGGATCCGGCGACATCTCGGCGTGTAGGTATGCATCGTAAGCGAACGGGATGGATGCCCAAATTATCAGCGCCGAGAATGGCAGGAGAAATATGAAAGTCCCGACAACGTCGATTATCGCGCGGTGACGATGTGTGAGTTTGGCGCTCGAGTAGACCAAATCGACGCGAACGTGGTCGTCGTGTTTTAACGTATAACTGGCGCCGAACAGAATAATGATGCCAAAGAGGTGCCACTCCAGTTCTTGGACGGCAATTGACCCACTGTTAAATAAGTAGCGCATCGCAACGTCGTAGAGTGTTAATCCGACCATAGCCACTAGTAACCAAGCCGTTAGGCGGCCGAGCGATTCATTAAGACGGCTGACAGATCGATCTATGTCGTTCAGCATCTTGAAGAAAATGTTCGACATCTCCGATTCCCGATAGGGTGCAACCCGATTAAACCGGGCTTTGTTAGGTTATTGAAAAATTCGGGCCACAAGCCGGCCAGTCGGTTACGCCCCAATCCAACTGTTAGTTTTTCGCAACATCTACGGCCGACGATCGCGGCATATTACTTGACTTGCGTTCCGATGACGATAATTTAATGGTTATCGATGTATCTCGTCGTGCCGTTCAGTCCTGTGCGTCTTTCGCGCGCCATCGAAAGCGTGTTGTGCGTGTAGCTTGGATGCGCACACAGGTGTTCTGTGCGCATGACATCAGCGGAACTGCCTAAGCGCCGGCCATTTGGTAGCGTGTCGCGCGGAGCGGTTGTTTTAGCCACGGATTGCGCTTTTAAATGGCAGATAAAATTAGCTCATCGGATTCGTTATACACAAAAGCCTGTTGGTTGAGTGCGGAACATCAGCTTAGCGTGCGAGATCCAAGTGAATAGTCGAAATTAGACTCTATCCTTTTGATAAATATGAATTTATCGTAATTGCCTAATTCTTGCTCGATCTAATAGGTTAAGCCGTATTTCCCACTGGAATTAAGCCGACCGACGAACTATACACAAGCTTATCCACAGAAATTGTGGGTAAGATCGGGACTACTTTCTAGTCAATGACTTAGCGCCCATTGTTCGGACAGGGATTAGATAGTTGGCGCAATTGACAACTTAAGATCCCTGCTCTAGCGCTTTTGCCAGCAGTAAATATGTCTCTACAGGAAGTTCTTCGGGCCTTTGCTTCAAATCGATGCCACATTTCTCAATGACGTCTAAGGAAATCTCACGACCCAGTGAATTCTTCACCGTCTTGCGTCGTAGGCCGAATGCCAACCGTACACAATATTCCAAGCAACGGTAGGTATTTTCCGAAATCCCTCTATCTTGTGGCGTAATACGCACAAGTTTAGAAGTGACTCGGGGCGGCGGGTCAAAAGCGGCCGGAGGTACCTCAAAAAAACCCAGCACCTGGGCGTAGCTCTGAACCATCACCGATAAGCGTCCATAGTCTTTCGAACCCGGCTCAGCAGCGAGCCTATCGACTACTTCCTTTTGTAGCATGAAGGTCATGTCTTCGATGACGGAGCACTGGGCAATGAGTTGAAGGATTAGCGGCGTCGAGATGTTGTAGGGAAGGTTTCCGACAACCCGGATCGCGCCGGAATCCCGAAAAGTTGCGTAATCGATCTTGAGTGCATCGCCGATTCGAAGGCTGAAATTTGGGTGTTCGCCGAATTTCGAGTTGATCATTTGGGCCAGATCGCGATCGATCTCAATAACATCGAGCGGCACGTCGTAACCGATTAGTTGAGCGGTTAGGGCGCCGCGTCCTGGGCCAATCTCAACGAGGTGGTCGCCAGGGATCGGTGCGATGAGTTCGATAATTTGGTCAATGGTGTATTGATCAGTTAAGAAATGTTGTCCGAAACGTTTACGAGCGCGCGTCTGACTCACGGTAACTTAGCACTTAACTCGATCGCGGCGGCGACTGCCGCAATTAGGCTACCGGGATTGGCGCTACCCATCCCCGCAATATCAATTGCGGTACCGTGGTCAACGGAAGTTCGTAAGAGAGGTAGGCCAAGCGTGATATTGACAATTTCGCCAAACCCTAGCGCTTTAATTACGGGTAATCCTTGATCGTGGTACATCGTGACGTAAGCATCAATTGAGCGTCGGGTCTCAGGGGCAAAGGCCGTATCAGCCGGCATTGGGCCGATTAATGTCACATGCTCACTGCGTGCGGCGTCGATTGCTGGCGTTATAAGTTCTGCATCTTCGTGGCCAAAATGACCACTTTCGCCAGCATGAGGATTCAAACCACATACCCCGATGCGTGGATGTGGAATGTTGAATTGACGACGCAACGCAGTTGCAACGACGTTAATGATGTAGGTAATGTGCGCGCTGTTGAGCGCCGATGGGACTTCGCTTAAAGCCATGTGCGTGGTTACAAGAGCGATCCTCAGTGATCCGGAGGCCAGCATCATCACGGGGCGCGCGAGGTCCGAATCAAGCGCCAGATACTCGGTGTGGCCGGTAAAGCCAAATCCAGCGTCATTGATGATTCCTTTATGCACGGGTCCGGTGACAATAGCGTCTACGCTGTGGGCTCGGGCGAGTGCTATTGCGACGTCCAAGCAATCGAGAACATAGCGTGCGTTGCGAGTGTCTAAAACGCCGGGAATAACTTCCACTGACGTCGCAACGGGTAGCACAACTAGGCGTCCCGGTTGGTGCCGAGGAATAGTTGCCTCACTAGAGATTTCCAGTATTTCTAGTGGCGATTGGAGTAGGGCTGCGCGAGCTGCCAGGGTTGCTGGATCGGCAATACAAACGATGTGTGCGTCAAAATCTGAACCCGCCATCGCGATCACGATATCCGGTCCAATTCCGGCCGGTTCACCTACGCTGAGTGCAAGTCTCGCGCACCGGTCATGGCGCATTGTCGCGATATTCGACATAAGCCTCGTCACGCAATCTTCGCAACCAGGATTGATATTTTTCGTCTGTCTTACGTCGCGAGATCGCGCTACGCGCCTTCGACCGCTTGACGTCCTCAGAACCGTCATAGGAACGGCGATCGAGCACCTGAAGAATGTGCCAGCCGAACTCTGAGCGGAACGGTTCGCTGATTTCCCCGATCTCGGTAAAAAGCATCACGTCCTCGAATTCCGGCACCATTTGGCCTTTACTAACCCAACCGAGATCGCCGCCTTCCACTGCCGATCCACGGTCATCTGAATTCGTGCGCGCTAAGTTGCCAAATTCGTCACCACCGTCGAGACGAATTTTTAGCTGGTTTATTCGTAGTACAGCGTCCTCTTCGGTTACGAGCTCGCCTGGGGATACGAGGATATGGCGTGCTGACGTTTGTTCTACCAAGACTTCTTCGCCACTGCGGCGATCGGTTAGTTGAATGATGTGGTAGCCGCTTGGACTCGTAATAATGTCGCTCGTGTCGTCGACATTCATCTCGCGTACCGTAGAGCTGAACAGGCTCGGTACTTGGTCGGCACGGCGCCAACCCAAATCGCCTTTTTCAATTGCATTTTGTCCATCCGAAACAGCAATTGCCAAGTCGCCGAAATTGGCCCCACCTCGAAGTTGTTCTATCGTCGAATCAGCGCGCTCCCGTGCCGTTCGCTGCTCGTCGTTACTCGCGTTCGCAGGGATTGAAATTAAGATATGGCCGACCCTAAATTCCAGCTCACTCGCGCCTTGACTGAACTCGTTGCTAATAAAGTTCTCGATTTCATTTTCGGACACCTGTACGCGGCGATCGACCTCTTGGCGCCGCAGCGACGCGATCATGATTTCGTCGCGGATTTGTTCACGAAACTCGGAAAACTGATAACCGTCGGACTGGAGGATCTCTTTGAATTGATCGATGCTGAGCTTGTTTTTGCCAGCGATGTCTTGAATAGCAGCTTCAAGACGCTCTTCAGGAACTTCTACGCCGACTTCGGCGGCCTTTTGGATTTGGATCTTCTGCAGGATTATGCGATCCATTATCTGCCGCTCCAACACACTGGTTGGCGGTAATGCCGTCCCTTGCTGCCTTAATTGCTCCCGCACCCTCCGAATTTGGCTGTCGAGTTCACTGCGCATCACCACATCTTGATCGACCACGGCGATGATCCGATCGAGCTCCATGCTGGAGCCTGCCGATGGGATCAGTGCGGCTATTAGGATGAGAATCAATTTTTGGATTGGTCTTGCCATATTATTCAACCGGGCCCAGCTTTCATGGTTCGCTGAGCGCCGCAATATCTATCAGCAGTCGAGCAGGTCGATATTTTACCCCAGATTCTCTCAATCGTCGGCGCCGTCATCAAAAATGTTTGATCCTTGTAATTCGTTGGATAAATTCAGTCACATATGACGCATAGAAGGCGTCGCTAGAGAATGAAGTCGCTAGGGTTGCCGGACCGACCAATCGCTCGGTCTCGACGCAAAGCGGTCGGCCGAAGTGAAATTCTGTTCGTCCCGGTTTTGACAGTGCGCAGCGCGGCGTTAAGTTGACTAAAAACGGGATTGGTAGCCCTGGATACTCTTGCGTAGGAACGACTCCGTCGAGCGTCCGTAGCCCGCTAGACCTTTAAATTCAAATTGCATGAATATCCCAGTATCGAATTGTCCTTCAGAATTCCGGATAAATCGCCGACCGACGAGGCGCAAGCCCCAGCAACAACTATCGACCTCAATCCCGCCGACCAGTTCCAATGTCCGGTTGTTTTCCAGCGAGTAGTTCCATCGTCCGAGTAGACTGATGTTATTCGTGATCGGGGCATTAAATGACAGATCGGTTTGCTCGACGTCAGTTACAGCACGGCGTCTCCGATAGCCCGCATTCGCAACGATTCGACCCGATTCAGGTCGATATCGGACGCTATAGGAGGCGCGTTCCGTAGTGGAATTATTCGGGTCATATTGGAGAATGGCCCGACCGGACCAGCCGTTACCAAAATTGCCTGCGATCTCTCCAACAAATTCCGATACGTCGTTCTTTTCTTTCTGTCGTCCTGGTAGCGTAATTTCGCGGTTTTCAAAATAATATATTTGGCCAAAGCTCGCTCTCAAGAGTTCGCGCCCGGACTCAAGGCTGATAAATCGCGTTGTGGCTGCAAGAGTCAGCCGATTTGCATCGCCAATCCGGTCGCGACCCGAAAATCGATTTTCGCGAAAAAGGTTTCGAAACGAAAAATTAAACTGGCCAGTGTCGAAGACTGGAATGTCATCTTGGCCGTCTTTAGGAACGTACAGATAGTAGGCGCGTGGCTCGAAAGTTTGCAGCGTCGGTGTCCCGAGAAAATTCAATCGCCGATCCATAAACAACCTAGAATCGAGGCTTGCTATAGGAACGGTACGAGATTCCCTATTATTGAACGTGCCAGAGTTTTTGAGGAAATAGTCTGTATGCCGAATGGCCAACTTCGGCGTTATGCGCAAGTACTGTTTGATGTACGGATACGAGAGGCTCGGCGTTAAATCCACTCTGCCACCTGAGATACTATCTGTACGATCAAAGTAGGTTGTTTGCGCATCGAGACCGGGGACTAAGCGCAGATGTTGGGCCGGTAGTGCAGTTGTGAGACTAATCTGCGGGAGCCTTTTGTATGGTCCTCTACTTCGGCGCGAATCATCAACATTCTGGTAACTTTGAACAATCGCGTTCAGCCTATAACGTCGCGGTTGACGGTATCGGAGTTCCAGTCGGCGGTCTAAAAACCGTTGGCTATTTATTCCGAGGCTGCCGCCGAAATCCTCAAAATATTGAGAATCAGACACGTTTCGAATGTCGGCATAAAAGCGACCACGATTGCCGTGAAATTTTGATTCATGCCTAACGGACAACAATGATCGGGCGTCGTTATTTTTAAGATTATCGCCAGGCAGCACTTCCAAGCCGATTTGACCTTCATGATTCGGCGTTAGGTACCGGTACTGCCCGCCGAGCATCAGGCCGCGATCGGCTAGATATCGTGGTGTAAACGTTGCGTCACGGTCGGGCGCAAGGTTGAAGTAGTACGGCACTCTGACGTCCATACCGGAGCTCGTAGAACTCCCAATGGTCGGGATCAAAAACCCAGACTTTCTTTTATCATCTAGCGGAAAATTGATGTACGGCAAGTACATCACGGGGATATTTTTTACTTTGAGGATGACATGCGTCGCGGAACCGCGTCCGATATCGTGGTCAAGCCGCAGGCGCTGGGTTGAAAACAGCCAATCGGGCCGATCAGAGCTACAAGTCGTATAGTCCACCCCCTCCATGAGCGAGATATTCTCCACACGATCGGACTCGATTGTGCGTGAATAGCCGCGACCGCGACCGTTTACTAGCCAATAATTTCCTTCCGTCAAATTGCCAACGTCTGAGTCAAGGTCAAATTGTGCGTGTTCGCCTTGCCAGATAAGCCCGGCGTCCCAAATAGTTGCGTGGCCGCTTACGTCAAAGCGGCTACCGGCATCGTCGTAAGTAACAACGTCCCCAGTAATTGAACGGGCGTCGCGCACAATTTCGACGTTACCTGCAAATTCGGTTGCCTCATTTTTTACGATTCGTGTGGTATCGGCTCGAATTTCGGTGCTGCCCGGCTCTACCGGTTCGGAGTATTCT
The DNA here is from genome assembly GCA_047611905.1 of Gammaproteobacteria bacterium. Taxonomy (GTDB): domain Bacteria; phylum Pseudomonadota; class Gammaproteobacteria; genus UBA11873. Next base: position 32,701 of record JBLFWZ010000002.1, read on the forward strand.
GGACGAATGGGTAAATCGCGATCGACCGGACACAGCCACCACGAGGCCGCGTCGCCAAATTTGGCGTGCACAGGCGCGCACACTGCGCCGCCCAGGCACAGCATGAGGATATTTATTGTAGTTCGACGCATCGACTTTCGGATGCTTATTGTTACCAGCGTGGCGCTAAAATCGCATAGATTGATGTTAGCTTCAATAAGCGATTCGTCGCATCAATCGGAACCGCTGTGAGCAGCGCGATTTCCTCAAAAATTAATTTCGACGGGCCGGTAAAATTTTGCGATCCGGAGAGAATCGCGGGGAAATCGCTCGCTTACACGCGACGTTATGCTCGATATTATTGATTCGATTGACGCAATTCGGCAATTCGCGCGGTGACTTGCTCGAGTAGTGGCAATGGCGCTTCAATGCCTAGTAAATCAATTTTGGCCGGAACGGCAATAGGTAAGATTTGGGCCAAACCGTAGGCCAACTCAGAAATGTCATCAGGTGATTGGTTGGCCAGTTGTCCAAACGTCGCATTGGTGTTGATTTCGACGAGAAGTTCGACTAACTCTTGCTGCTCAGCGGTGATTGGCAGTGATTCTAAATGTGGTTTTTCCATCACCATTCCGAGCATTAACGCATCCGCTTGGGTCCGTGATGAGCGAACTTCAAATCGAGTCTCGCCGCGAACGACGACATTGAGTAAGCCGTCACTGCCCTGATCAAAATCCACAACCCTGGCGAGCGTGCCGAGGGCATGCGGTTGCGCTGGCCCGCCAGCTTCGACCCCTTGCGCGATGCCAACGATGCCGAACAGGGTGTTATCGCGCATGCAACGTCCAATGAGGTCGACGTAACGCGGTTCGAAGATCCGCAATGGCAGATGTGCCGTCGGGAAAAGCACCGTATTTAGCGGAAACAGTGCAATCTCATATTCCTCTGAACTAGTGATAATTTGCTCCTCAACGTAGCGCATTTAATAGCTTAGTGTGAATTCCGCCGAATCCGCCGTTACTCATGACAACGATATGGTCATCCGGGCCTGCGTATGCCGTGGCACAGTCGACGATTTGGTCGACAGACGATAGGATTTGACCGTCGGAGTCAGTCGCTTCAAACAGCGTCGCGGGATCCCAAGCAAGGCTTTTATCATCGTAGATAAAGACCTTGTTCGCGAGGCCGAGTGCGGCGCCGACGGCCGCCGCATGGACGCCTAAGCGCATTGTGTTCGAACGAGGTTCCAGTATGCAGATGATTCGTTTGGTACCGACACTTGCACGCAGTGCGCTCAACGTCGCCTGGATTGCTGTCGGATGATGGGCGAAGTCGTCGTAGACAGTCACGCCATTGACGCAACCGATAACTTCAAGTCGTCGCTTTACGCCACTGAACGATGGCAGTGCTGCAACGGCCTGTGCTACCGACACACCAACATCGGCGGCCGCACAAATTGCCGCTGCTAGGTTGAACGCGTTGTGCTCACCGAGCAACGGTGAACAAACCGCAACAGCGTCACGCCCAGGACCTTGAAACTTAAAGCTTGTTGAAGCGGATTCTTCAATTTCGCTTATTAGCCAATCGCTAGTTGGCTCTAATCCAAACGTTTGACAGCGGCTCCAGCAACCCTCGCGCAGTACCGCCGCAATCGTTGTGTTGGACGCCGGACTAATCACTAATCCGTGTGACGGAACAATCCGTAATAGGTGACTAAATTGACGCTCAATTGCCGCTAAATCCGGAAAAATATCGGCATGATCGAACTCAAGATTGTTGATGATTAACGTGTCTGGACGGTAGTGCACAAATTTGGAACGTTTATCGAAAAATGCGGTGTCGTATTCATCCGCTTCAATGACGAAAAACTTACCACGACCTAGGCTCGCAGGTGACGGGAAATTTTTTGCGATGCCGCCAATGAGATAGCCTGGTTCGAGGCCGCATTGGTCGAGGATCCATGCCAAGATACTCGTCGTGGTCGTTTTCCCGTGCGTACCGGAAACGGCGATGACATGGCGGCTACGAAGCACCTCGTCCGCGATCCACTGCGCACCAGAAAGATATTGAATATGGTGATTGAGGACGTATTCAACGGCCTCGTTTCCGCGGCTGAGCGCGTTGCCAATGAGCACTAAATCTGGCACTTGATCGAACTGGCAGACGTCGTAGCCATCGAATATTTCAATACCACGGCGCTTCAGAAATGTGCTCATCGGCGGGTATACGCTTGCATCAGATCCTGTCACGGTATGGCCGAGTTGCACGGCGAGTTCGGCGATGCCGGCCATGAACGTTCCGCAGATGCCCAAAATATGTATGTGCACGAATTAGCCTTTATTACGTTCGATGGATAGCATTACGCGAAACTCTGATGGACGAAGAACATGACGCGAAATTCGAGTAATACATAGGCGATTGAGATAAAAAAACCACCGAGTAAGCGCATGCCGAGCGCGTGCTTAAAAATGTTAGCGGAAATAAACAACTGCCAAACGAACAATGCCACCCAGATATAGCCCGCTAGGTTGGACTCGCTACCGTTCAGCTCGATTAAATGAAACCAGTAGCGCAACACGACTGCCGGCACGAATAACACAATCGAGGCGCCCATCATCGCTGTTGCCGTTTGCTGCAGGCGCGCCCTGTAGCCGCGAATTTGTAGCAGCAATCTTATTGAGACCAGCAGTAGCGCGGTCATCGCGAGGCTTAGCGAACACGCTTCGGCGAAGCCAAATCCGATAAGGTTGATCGCAGTACCGAGAACGACGTAGCTCAGCAGTGTGCAGTTGAAGAGAAATCGTGATGCCGGTAGGTCTTGGGGCGCTCGCTTCAGGCAGCAAATTTCCCAAAACGCTCGCGCTAAGCTCCCAATGTCATTCGCTACAGTGCGGGCCATCCAAACGAAGAGTGCGGTTCGCGACCAGTGCCGGTTTACACCTGGGGTGCGGGCAATTCGGCCGCGGGGGGATAGTTTTCTTCAACATAATCGTTGACCATAGATTTGAATTCCTGAGCGATTGACTTGCCGCGCAACGTGGCGACTTTTTGTCCGTCGACAAACACCGGTGCCGCTGGCGTTTCACCCGTACCGGGCAGACTGATTCCGATGTTCGCGTGCTTGCTTTCACCCGGGCCATTAACGATGCATCCCATCACGGCCAAACTCATGTCTTCGACGCCAGGATGGGTTTCGCGCCAGATCGGCATTTGGGTTCGAACGTAGGCTTGAATGTCTTCCGCAAGCTCCTGAAAGACAGTACTGGTTGTTCGTCCGCATCCCGGACATGCGGTAACTAAAGGAGTGAATGAGCGTAAGCCAATGGTCTGCAAGATTTCTTGAGCGACCACGACTTCTTTGCTGCGGTCGCCGCCCGGTTCGGGTGTGAGCGATACCCTAATAGTGTCGCCGATACCTTGTTGAAGTAAGTAGCCCATTGCTGCAGTAGACGATACGATCCCTTTGGATCCCATGCCAGCCTCGGTTAGGCCGAGGTGTAGGGCATAATCGCAGCGCGCAGCCAGTTCACCATACACAGCAATCAGTTCTTGGACGCCGCTAACTTTGCACGAGAGGACAATTTTGTCGCGTTTAAGTCCTAATTCTTCGGCTTTCATGGCACTGTCTATGGCGGACGAAATTAACGCGTCGCGGGTAACCTCAGAGGCGTCTTTAGGTACCGCTAACATCGCGTTCGCGTCCATCTTTGCGGCTACGAGTGCGGGGTCGAGACTGCCCCAATTGACCCCAATGCGGATCGGTTTATTCAGTCTTGCGGCTACTTCGATCATGGTCGCAAATTGGTGATCTTTTTTTCGACCAAAACCAACGTTGCCTGGGTTAATTCTGAACTTGGCCAACGCCTCGGCGCAGTCTGGGTACTTAGTCAGCAACATATGCCCGTTGTAGTGAAAATCACCAATGAGAGGCACATGGCAGCCAAGAGAGTCAAGCCGGTCGCGGATCCGTGGTATTGACGCAGCGGCAGCTTCTGTGTCGACAGTCACGCGGACCAGTTCAGAGCCAGACGCGGCGAGTTGCTGAACCTGCTTGGTGGTGGAGGCGGTGTCGGCGGTATCCGTGTTGGTCATGGATTGCACAACGATTGGATGTCCGGCGCCAATCGTTACAGCTCCAACGTTTACACCAACAGTTTCGCGGCGATGATAATTCGGTATTGATGTCATGGACGTTGATGCAAATAATCGAAAGTTAATAGGGTGAATCAGTAGGCCGGATTCTAACGTAGTGCTGAGCCGGACGCCAAAATCACAATAACATTTTTAAGGGGCACGATAATGCGCATTGGAATCGATCTCGGTGGGACGAAAATCGAAGGCATTGTGCTCGGCGACGACGCGCAGGTCCGAGCTCGTCAGCGTGTTCCAACGCCGAGTGCCGACTACGCCGCCATCTTAACCGCCATCGCCGAGCTCGTGACTACGTTGGAATCCGAGGTCGGGCAGACTTGCTCGGTCGGTATCGGCATGCCGGGGACAATATCTCCTCACAACCAACGGGTTAAAAATTCCAATACGACGATTCTAAACGGCAAAGCGCTCGACCGTGATTTGGCAATAAAAATGCGCCGAGAGCTTCGTTTCGAGAACGATGCGAACTGCTTCGTACTCTCGGAGTCCGTTGATGGCGCAGGGTCTGGTAGTGCCTTGGTCTTTGGCGTGATCATAGGAACCGGCACGGGCGGCGGAATTTCAATCAATAAACAGATACTGCGCGGAGCAAATGCGATAGCCGGGGAATGGGGCCACAACCCCTTACCGTGGGCTCGCGCGAGTGAAACTGAGCCGCCGAAGTGTTATTGCGGGAAGTATGGTTGCCTCGAAACCTATTTATCTGGCGCAGGTTTAACACGGGCCTACGCCGAGCAACAAGATGATGTGACTGATGCAAGCGAGATCGCGGCCCGTGCTGAACACGGCGAACGCGAAGCGCAGGCGGCGATCCAGCTTTACGCCGAACGCTTGGCGCGCGGCTTGGCCTCAATAGTGAATGTGATAGACCCGGCCGTCATCGTGTTAGGCGGTGGCTTATCGAAGATAACGGCTCTATATCGTTTAGTACCGCCCTTAATTGGGCAATACGCCTTCACGGATCAACTAACGTTACGAGTGGTTCCCGCCGCGCATGGGGACAGTAGCGGGGTACGTGGAGCGGCGTGGCTTTGGCCGATCAAGCAGGTTGGGTAGCAAGCGCGAGGAGATTATTTTCCCGATCTGTGTGATCGGCTCCTCAACAAAGAGCTTTGGCGCACTCGAGTGTGACCTTAGTCACATTGATGCTGTAGGCGGGCTTCTACACTCGAAGCAGCTGTTCACGAAACCATGCAGCTATGTTGTCGCGCTCGGTGGCTGCTTACTCCTCCCCTCCCCCTTTTGGAGCACCGCCGAGCGCCTTTTAAATCGATCAGCGGGTTTTCGAGCAAACCGTATCGCACAGACGTCGCGCGAGCCCACCGCGTAGCGGTTCCACCTCCTACGAGGTGAGTCGCTCCAGCCGATAGCCATGTTGGTAGATGGAAGAAAGTTTCCAGCCCATCTCTGGAGCCAAGGAGAGTTTCGTTCGGATCCGGCTAACGTGTGTGTCGACAGTGCGCGTATTAATATCGGGATTGCGTCCCCACACACTTTCCAAAATATGCGCGCGCGATAGTATCCGTCCGATATTTCGAAACAAGAAAACGATGAGCTCGTATTCTTTCTGCGTAACTTCGACCCGAGTCCCGTCGCGTTTGACTTCGTGGTTGGCCAGATCGACCGCGAACGGGTCGTACTCGATTTCATTTTGCGTGTCGTCAACGCTGGACGCGCGTCGCGCCACTGCGGTGATCCGGGCAACCAATTCACGGTGTTTGGCCGGCTTAACAATATAGTCGTCGGCGCCTTGTTCAAGTGCACGGACGATGTCGTCTTCTTCGTCTTTTGCCGTAACGAAAACGATTGGCACGGGCCAGTCAAAGTTCTCGCGTACCCAACGCAGAACTTCGTAACCGTCCATGTCTGGAACCATCCAGTCAAGGATCAGGACATCGTAGCTGTCGTGTTTGATATTCCGCACAAAGAGCTTGCCGGAAACAAAATGTTCGACGGTATGTCCGCTCGACTTCAGCCATTCCATGAATAGCGCGGCCTGGTCGAGATCGTCTTCGAGTAATGCTATTCGCAAGTTAGTTCTCCCCGATTAAACTTCGGCTACGATAGAATTCCTTGTCCCAAAAAAGACGGGACTTGTAACCGGTTCACTTAATGATAGCTTATATAGACAATTGACAACTAGTTCATCCATTTAACGGATGATCTTTGCTGGCATTCTAGCTGTTTGGAACGAAAAACGAATCGAAGAAAGAGGAACCTGAAATGGTAAAACGAGTGGAAAAAGATGCGGCCGCGTGGCGCGAAACTTTGACGCCTGAAGAATTTAGTGTTTGTCGTGAACACGGAACGGAGCGCGCGTTCGCGGGTGAATATAATGCAAACAAAGAGCCCGGACTGTACTTGTGCAAATGTTGCGGCACCGAACTATTCGATGCTGAACACAAATTCGACTCTGGGACCGGCTGGCCAAGTTTTTGGCAGCCGAGCAAAGCCGAGCATGTTGTAGATAGTGAAGACTCGAGTTATGGCATGGTCCGCACGGAAGTACTCTGTGCGGCTTGCGACGCGCATTTGGGCCACGTATTTCCGGATGGTCCGGCGCCGACGAATCTGCGTTATTGCATAAATTCGATCGCGATCAAGCATGTACCAACATCTGAAACTGACGATTAGGTATTGTGCTTAAAATCACGTGGTAATTGGCGCCTTCGATTCGTACCAGGCGAGTTGTCGACGTAAGTTTACGACTTCGCCGATGATGACTATCGACGGCGCCACACAGCGTTCTTGTGCCGCTTTGTCAGCCAAGGTCGCCAGCGTCCCTACGATCACGCGTTGTTGTGGGGTCGTTCCTCGTTCTATGATCGCGGCCGGTATGCTCGCAGGCATCCCGTGATCGATGAGCGCCGTGCTCAACTCTTCTAGGTTTCGCATGCCCATGTAGATCGCAAGCGTTTGTTGCGTTTGAACGAGCGAATCCCAGGGTAAATCGACTTTGCCATTTTGTTGGTGAGCAGTCACGAATACGCATTGTTGGGCGTAATCGCGGTGCGTCAGCGGGATACCAGCGTAGGCTGCGCAACCACTAGCGGCGGTAATGCCGGGCACTATTTGAAACGCGATACCTTGTTCAGCGAGTGTCGCGATTTCTTCCCCACCGCGCCCAAAAATAAACGGATCTCCGCCTTTGAGTCGCAGAACTCGCTTACCCTGTTTCGCTAGCTTCACGAGTAAGGCATTAATTTCAAGTTGGTCGAGAGCGTGATGATCTCGTTGCTTGCCGACGAATATTCGCTCTGCATCCTTGCGGCACAGATCGACAATTTGCGGTGCGACTAATCGATCGTAGACCACGACTTCGGCTTGTTGCATGAGGCGTAGGGCCCGAAAGGTCAATAAGTCAGGGTCTCCAGGTCCACCACCAACGAGGTAAACCTCACCTTGCGGCGGAGCATCGGCAGTCGCCGAGAGGAGGTTTTCTAAGGCGACAAGCGCATGGTCGTACTTGCCTTCGAACATGCGTTCGGCAACAGAGCCCGTAATGGCTTGTTCCCAAAATCGCCGTCGATTGGAATTGTTCGAAATCTTTGCCCGCACGCGCTGGCGAAAATCGCGCATTAGTTCTGCCAGTCGACCGTATGAAGCGGGAATGCTGGTTTCGAGTTTAGCTCGCAATATACGCGCCAGAACGGGCGCGGCACCACCAGTGGATATCGCAACCACTACCGGAGAGCGGTCAATTATCGACGGCATAATAAAACTGCAGAGCACCGGCGCATCCACAACATTGACCGGTATGTGCAGAGCTTTGGCGTGGTTGGCTATCTTTGTGTTTAATTCGTGGTCCGAGGTGGCGGCCACGACGATCGATGCGCAATCGATATCGCTAGGATTAAAAGCGCGAAGCTCAAGCACAATCTCACCGGCATTGTGCATTGCTTGAACTGAAGGACAAGCGACTTTTGCGATCACCTTGACCCGCGCACTCGCTCGAAGGAGCGTTTCAATTTTTCGACGTGCGACCTCGCCGCCGCCAACGACAACGCTGCTGCCGTGCCTCAGATCGATGAAAATGGGTAAGTAATCCACGACTTAAATGCAAACTCGATGCCACTATATTGCGGCCTATGCTAACAACTGTGAGTGCTAGGGTCGCGCCGATTCGCCATTAACTTCGCATTGCTTAGCAGCCTCGTGTCAACGCGGCTAAATCCTCTAAAGTTTCAGCTTAATTAGACCGCTATAAGCCACATAGTCAGGGTGCCACGGAAACGTTGGTGGGCGTCGCCGTGAATGCCCGTTTTGTAATTTGCAGGACATGAGAGGGTTCGATGTGGATTTAGCAACACTAGTAGGGCTGATCACGGCTTTCGGGATCGTTCTTGCGGCAATATTCGTTGGCGGAAGCGCGCTCACTTTTGTCAACATCCCGTCTTTGTTGGTCGTCGTGGGGGGCACGATTGGCGCCGTTATGATGAAATTTACTTTGAGCCAATTTCTTGGCGCATTTAAGGTTGCGTTAAAAGCGTTTATCAGCAAACTGGATAAACCCGAAGATTTGATCGAACAGACCATCGAAATGGCGAACGAGGCGCGCAAGGGCGGGCTGCTCGCATTGGAAGGTAAGGAAACGTCGAATACGTTTCTGGCTAAAGGGATCCAGCTGATGGTGGACGGGCATGAGCCTGAAGTTGTGCGTCAAACCTTACTTACGGACATGAATACCGCCATCGAACGGCATGATGTCGGCAAGAATATCTTCAAATCAATCGGCGATATGGCACCCGCAATGGGCATGATCGGAACCTTAATCGGTCTCGTCCAAATGTTGTCGAACATGAGCGATCCAAAGTCGATCGGGCCGGCCATGGCGGTTGCGCTCTTAACGACGCTTTATGGCGCCATGATCGCGAATATTTTCGCTTTACCGATCGCCGATAAACTCGCGTTACGCTCCAAGGAGGAGCGCATGATTAAATCCATGATTTTGGACAGTCTTAGCGGCATCCAAGAGGGCCGAAACCCGCGCGTCATTGAAGAAATCCTAAAGACCTATTTGCCAAGTTCCAAGCGCGGATCGGCCGACGACAAGTAAGGGTAGATTCAATGGATGATGAGGCACCGGCTGGCGGGGACGACGACGAAGGCGGCGGCTGGATCATGACGTTTGCCGACCTAATGTCGTTATTGATGTGTTTCTTCGTTTTGCTTTTATCGTTTGCCGAGATCGATTTGAATAAATTCAAAGCTATTTCAGGCTCCTTGAAACTCGCATTTGGCGTCCAACGTGAAGTTAAAGCTGCGGAAATTCCCATGGGCACGAGCATCATTGCCCAAGAATTCAGTCCCGCGCAGCCACAACCCACGTCTATCAACGAAGTTCGTCAATCAACGGTGGATCCCAATAAGCAGACATTAGAATTTACCGATGCGCTAGAAGGCGACACCGGGAGCGAGAATGCGGACGGCACCAGCGCTATGGAAGCGCTTAAGGCGGCCGCAACTGCTGCCGACGCTCAGGCGTTGATCGAGTCGCTCCGCGAAGAGATCGACAAAGGCATGATTCAAATCGAAACGGCTGGTACGAAAATAATTATCAGAATTCGTGAAAAAGGCTCCTTCCCATCTGGCGCGGCGGGGTTTAGCCCAGATTTTTTGCCGGTTACAAAGAAATTACGCGAATCGCTCGGCGAAATCGAAGGGACGATTGTTGTCGCTGGGCACACGGATAATATTCCGATAAAAACAGCGCGGTTTCGCTCAAACTGGGAACTATCGGCGTCTCGAGCCGTTACCGTCGTCCATGAGTTGTTGAGCGACGGCGAGCTACAAGCGGGGCGCTTTCTCGTCGAAGGGCACGGCGACGCCCACCCGCTGGCGCCGAATGATACGTCGGCCAATCGCTCCTTGAACCGAAGAGTGGAAATGATTATCCAACAAGACCAGTCCGACGATGTCCCGAGCGAACAACCGCTGGCGACGCTTGGCGCGGATAATGACGGTGAGGGTGACATTACGGCGTCTGTAGCCTCAGACATTACTGCGAATAACCCCAATCAACTCGGGACCCGTGGGTCTTCTGTGACTGAATAAGAAGAGGTAGCTATGAGTGCTGAACGGAGAAAATACTTCAGGATCCAGGACACCGCGCTTGTCAAATATCGAGTGGTCCAAAAGGAAATGTTAGAGGCCGAACGGCATTCAGTGCATTTGAGCCAAATCAAGGCCGAAAATACGCGCGCCGCACTCTTTGGCCTAGAGACCCATTTGCAAGAAGTGTTTGAAAAAATTCGTCACGCCAATCCACCGATTGTCGAAGCGCTAGAGCTGATTAATCGCAAGATTAATCTTCTAGAACGCATCGTTTCCCTTGAACACGCTACTCCAGGTTCAGACGACCACGATGAGCACGAACCTAAAGAAATCAATTTGAGCGGCGGCGGGATGGCCATTACGGCTGAACGCGTTCTCGATGTTGGGACTAATCTCGCCATCGACTTAGTGTTGCTACCGAGCAACGACCCGATGCGAATTTTCGGGCGGGTTCTTAGCACAAAAAAGATCGACGGCGATCAGCATGTCATTTCAATCGTCTTCGTCGAGATTCGTCCGGACGACCAAGATAGGCTCATTCAGCACGTATTGCGTCGCCAGTCAGAACAGTTACGCCTCGCGCGCCAAATGGCGGCAGGTTGACGTTGAATCTGCGGGGCCGCTGCAAAATGTAGGCGGCCCTTCTACAAATCGGATCGCGTTGAATGCTTAAGCCTTCGGCAGCGTGACTCCCGTCTGGTTCTGATACTTGCCACCCCGGTCTCGGTAGGAAACCTCACAGGGTTCGTCGGATTCTAAAAAAATGACCTGTGCTACCCCCTCATTGGCGTAGATTTTCGCGGGTAATGACGTCGTGTTCGAAAACTCCAAGGTCACGTGTCCCTCCCACTCGGGTTCCAAGGGCGTGACATTCACGATGATGCCGCAGCGGGCATAGGTCGACTTACCCAAACAAATAGTGAGTACGTTACGCGGAATGCGGAAGTATTCGACCGTACGCGCCAGTGCAAACGAGTTTGGCGGAATAATGCAAACGTCTCGATTCACGTCAACGAAGCTACCCGGATCGAATTGTTTCGGATCAACGATCGCGGAATTTATATTGGTAAAGACCTTAAATTCGGGGGCGCAGCGAATGTCGTAGCCGTAGCTCGAAACACCATAAGAGATCACTCGCTGACCGCCCGAATCTCGAACCTGCTTAGGTTCAAATGGCTCGATGAGTCGGTGGTCGCGAGCCATTTTCGCGATCCATTTATCAGATTTTACTGGCATGAGATTCGATTACGTATTTTGCACAACAATATTGGGGAATTTTGCGGAATAGTCTTTAGCGCGCAACGCAAGTTTGGCAGCGATCCGGCGCGCAATTTCTCGGTACATCTGTGTTGGTCTAGAGTCGGGCATCAAGGCGACAGTTGGTTTGCCGCCATCCATACCTTCTCTGATCTTGGTATCGAGCGGCAGCGAGCCAAGCAGATCGATACCGTATTGTTGCGCCATCGATTCGCCGCCCCCCGATCCGAAAATGTGATCCTCATGCCCACAACTTGTGCAAATATGGACGCTCATATTCTCGATAACTCCAAGCACGGGAACGTCGACTTTTTCGAACATTTTTAGCGCTTTTCGTGCGTCTAACAGCGCGATGTCCTGCGGAGTTGTCACGATAACTGCCCCACTAACCGGTATTTTCTGACACAAGGTTAATTGGATATCGCCGGTGCCAGGTGGCAAATCAATTATTAAATAGTCCACGTCTTTCCAGTTTGTGTCGTTGAGTAGCTGTTCGAGCGCACCTGTGACCATCGGTCCTCGCCAAATCATCGGCGTGTCTTCTTCGATGAGATTGCCGATCGACATCGATTGGATACCGTAGCTAACAATCGGCTCCATGGACTTTCCATCTTGCGATGCGGGCTTGCCTTGAGCGCCGAGCATTCGTGGTTGGCTGGGCCCATAAATATCTGCGTCAAGAATCGCCACACTTGCGCCTTCGTCGCGCAATGCGAGCGCGAGGTTAGTCGTCGTGGTCGACTTTCCGACGCCACCCTTGCCGGACGCTATAGCGATAATGTTCTTCACGGCGGGTAATCTCTTTACGCCGTGTTGGACAGTGCGCGCGACAATTTTTGCGCGAATATCGAATGTTGGAGCGAGATTCGGGTCGAGCGCGGTAATGGTCTTTCGTAGGCTAGCTTCGAGTTCGCTCGCATATCGGGCGACCGGGAAGCCCAATTCGATGTCGATATGCAGGGAGTCGTCGCCAAGCTTGATTGATTTGACGGCATCAGCGCTCACCAGATCCGTGCCTAGGTAAGGATCAATGACGGATCCAATTGCGGTGCGTAGTGCTTCTTCCGTAACGGGCATATCGCTTCTCTGAGTAAGTTAGTCGGTGGCTATTTTACACAATGCACATAGCACCGGGCGCATGGTATCCGAAGCGGCGAAATGTTAACGTACTGCGCGAATCGCGCGCTAGAATTACCCCGTTCCACCACCGACGCGGTCCCCGCACAGACAGAGAAAAATGACCACCGAAAAGCGTAATATCCTCGTCACGAGCGCCCTTCCTTATGCTAACGGGCCAATCCACATTGGCCATTTAGTTGAGTATCTACAGACGGATATTTGGGTCCGGTTTCAGAAGATGCGCGGCCACAACTGTTATTACGTGTGTGCGGATGATGCTCACGGTACGCCAATCATGCTACGTGCCGAGCAGGAGGGGATAACGCCCGAGGCTTTAATTGAGCGGATCAGCGCGGAACATCAGCGTGATTTCGCGCGCTTTGACATCGAATTCGATAACTATCACTCGACGCACTCGTCTGAGAATAAAGACATCGCGGAATTGATTTACGGGCGCCTCAACGACGGCGGGCATATCGTTCGAAAAACAATAACCCAGGCCTACGACCCGGTGAAAAAACTATTTTTGCCGGATCGTTTTCTGCGCGGCACCTGCCCGCACTGCGGAGCCGAAGATCAATACGGTGACAGCTGTGAAAGCTGCAGCCGCACCTACTCGCCAAACGATTTACTCAATCCTGTTTCTGCGTTGAGTGGCGCAACTCCGGAACAGCGCGAATCGGAGCATCTGTTTTTTAAGCTCGGGCATTTCGAGGAAATGCTAAAAAGCTGGCTCGCAGATAACGAATTGCAGCCCGGGGTTGTCAACAAACTGAACGAGTGGTTTGAGGCAGGTCTCCAAGACTGGGACATCTCCAGGGAGGCGCCTTATTTCGGATTCGAGATACCAGGCGAGCCCGGCAAATATTTCTACGTCTGGCTCGATGCGCCAATTGGTTACTTAGCGAGCTTTAAGAATCTTTGTGAAAAGCAAGGTATCGATTTTGATGCCTATGTAGGTGTGGACAGCACAGCCGAGATGTATCACTTCATAGGCAAAGACATTATGTATTTCCACACTTTGTTTTGGCCGGCTATGCTTAGTGGCGCGCAATTCAGGGTCCCAACGAATGTGTTTGTGCACGGGTTTCTCACTGTGGACGGCCAGAAAATGTCGAAATCTCGTGGAACCTTCGTCACAGCCAGTACGTACCTGGAGTACTTAAACCCAGAATATTTACGCTACTACTTTGCGGCCAAATTGGCGCCGGCTATCGAAGATATCGATCTCAATCTAAGCGACTTCCAGAATAAGGTTAATTCAGATTTAGTGGGTAAGGTCGTCAACATCGCAAGCCGCTGCGCGGGATTTATTCAGAAGCGCTTCGACGGCACCTTGAGTGATACTTTCGACGATCCTGCGATTGTCGAAGAGTTAAAAGCGCTCGCCCCAAATATTGCACAGTGTTATGAATCGCGCGATTTTGCACGGGCGATGCGAGAGATCATGATGCTCGCAGACTTAGCTAATCAATATATTGATAAGCGCAAACCGTGGATCGTCGCCAAGCAAACGGATTCCGATCCTGAGCTTCATCGGATTTGCACGACTGGAATCGCATTATTTCGTATTCTGCTCATCTACTTAAGACCAGTGCTACCAGTGATGTCGGGTGAGGCGGAGAAGTTCCTAAATGATGCGCCGCTGGTCTGGGACGATATCGATGAAGACATATGCGGACGACGCATCAATAAATTCAAACCACTGATGCAGCGAGTCGAAACAGAGAAGGTCGAAGCAATGATCGATGCAAGCAAAAACCAAGACGCGAAACCCTCGCAAGACAACAAGGAAGAATCGAAGGATGGCGAATTCATCACGATTGACGATTTCGCGAAAATAGATCTTCGTGTCGCCAAAGTATTGGAGGCAAATACCGTAGAGGGGGCGGATAAACTGCTGCAACTTAAACTTGAAGTCGGTGATGAAACGCGCACGGTATTTGCGGGAATTAAGAGCGCATATCAGCCCGATACGCTAATCGGACGCCACGTGATCGTGGTGGCTAACCTGCAGCCGCGCAAAATGCGTTTCGGTTTATCGGAAGGAATGGTGCTAGCCGCCGGTCCCGGCGGTGAAGATTTATTCTTACTGGGCCCAGACTCGGGCGCGGTATCCGGCATGAGGGCAAAGTAATCATGGGTGACGCGCTTGCACTAATGCTTGCTGGCGCACTTGGCTCGGATCTTCTGTTGGTTTATCTGATCGGCGTTTGTCCGGCAATAGCGGTTTCGCGAAAGTTGGAAACGGCCGCCGGTCTCGCGGTGTCAAATATTTTCATCGCCCCGTTGGCTTGTGTTATCAGTTTTCTAGTTCTCAATGCATTACCGAACAATAGTGCGACAACAATTCTTGAACTGCCAATAATCGTGACGAGCATCATCGTTTGCCTGTATTTCACCGCCAGCGTGGGTGAGCGGATCTGGCGCGCGGGTCATGCATGGTTAGAACCCTTTGTGCCCTTAATGACGGTCAATTGCACAATGCTTGGTGTAGTACTGATCGTATTAATCGAGCCTAACAACGTCATCGAAGTCTTCTTATATTCTGCTGGATTGGCCGGCGGTTATGCATTCTTTATCGTCGTTTTTTCACAAATCCGCGAACGCCTCGCAGCTGCTCCAGTGCCGCGAGCGTTTCGCGATTCGCCGATTGCGTTGCTAAGTATTGGGATCATCGCGATGGCGATGAGTGGTTTCGGTGGCACTTCGTAGAAACGAGGAATTGGCACTACAATAATGATCGAAGCAATTGCGGTTCTCGTTGGCTTATTAGTCGTTGGTGCTTGGCTGTTGCTTCATCACCTCGAGCCTGAACGAGATTCGAACAGCCGTATTGTTCGACGAATTGACGAAATTCTGCCGCAAACCCAATGCGGGCAATGCGGTTATGGCGGATGCCTACCCTATGCACAGGCGATAGTGTCCTTACAGGCTTCCATCGATCAATGTCCGCCTGGTGGCCTCGTTGTGCGACGGTCATTAGCCGAACTACTCGGTCAAAGTAGTACTGCGCGCCATCGCGTTGCCGATGTCGAGGTGATCAATCAAGTTGTTGTAATTGACGAACCGGCTTGCATTGGATGCACGAAATGTATTCAAGCCTGCCCGGTGGACGCGATAGTCGGCGCGACTAAGCAGATGCACACCGTGATCGCTGATCAATGTACTGGCTGCGAGCTATGTATTCCACCATGTCCGGTTGATTGCATTGACATTGTGCCTATCGAGCCGGGTATTGAGCGATGGCGTTGGTCGAGGCCGCGCTATCTCGGATCAGATCGTAGAAATCAAAGTGCGCTATGACTAGGAATTTACACCGCTTTAAAGGTGGGCTGCATTTAACGTCGCACAAGGATCAAACGCGGCACATTGCGACGCGCAGCATATCTCGCCCTGCAGCGCTTTATCTACCGATTAAGCAACACGTCGGGATGGCTGCCTCGCCATGCATTGAGGTCGGCCAAACTGTCGTTAAAGGCGAACTCGTCGCGCGATCTCAAGGCTACGTCGGCATGCACGTTCATGCTCCAACAGACGGGGTCGTGACAGCTTTAAGGGATTTTCCTGTCATACATCCCAGTGGTCTGCGCGCGCTGTGCGTTGAATTATCAATCAGTGAGTACCAATTCGATGATAAAGCAACCGACGACTCAACCACTCTTTCCGAATTGATGCAGCTCGATCGCCATCTGATTTACGATCGTATTGAACGCGCTGGCATTATCGGTTTAGGGGGAGCCGGCTTTCCTGCTCACGTCAAAGTGCACGAAGGTACGACCCAAAACGTCGACACCTTGATAATCAACGGGATCGAGTGCGAGCCATATATCACCTGCGACGAACGTCTGATGCAGGAACAGGCGCAGGATGTGGCTGCGGGCGCGACCTTGATCAGTTGGTTGGTAGAAGCGGATACCTGCATTATTGCACTGGAAGAAGGCATGGACGATGCGTTGGAGGCAGTGGAGCAATGCAAAAGTGATGAGCTTGAACTGATCGCCGTACCGGCAATTTATCCCGCCGGCAGCGAGAAACAGTTAATTACGGTTCTAACTGGCCTAGAACTTCCCAGCGGACACTTGCCGATTGATATCGGAATAGTCGTTCTCAACGTCGCGACGGTAGTGGCAATCTACCGTGCCGCGGCGTTCGGGTCACCGCTGACCGAACGGTTCGTTACGGTCGCGGGCGATATCCCGATGCCTGGCAATATCAAAGCGCTGATTGGCACGCCAGTTCAGCATGTACTCGATCAATGTGGCGGGTTCGACTCTGCTACTCATAGAGTACTCAGTGGTGGACCGATGATGGGTGTCGAGATCCAGGACACCAATGCCCCGATTACGAAAGTGACTAACTGCTTGTTAGTTCTAAAACGTGGTGATCAGCCGAGTACACAAACGGCCTGCATTCGGTGTGGTGAGTGTGTCACCGTTTGCCCGATCGGATTACAGCCTCAGCAACTATTTGAGGCTAGCCGCAGCGCAGACATCGACGAAGCACAAGACCTGAATCTTTTTGATTGTATCGAATGCGGATGTTGTTCGTATGTGTGCCCTAGCGAAATTCCTTTGGTGCATTATTTTCGATATGCGAAGTCGTCGATCGAATCCTTAGATGTTGATCGCGCAGCCGCCGACGATGCGCGCCTGAGATACGAGCAGCATAAAGACCGCTTAACCGTTGGTGGAAATTCTGGTGTGGAGGAGCGTGTCAGTCTTGCAGACGTTAGTGATTTAGGTGTCAACGAACTGCAAAACGACGTGCACGATGCCATTGCCCGTGCACGACTCAGGCGAAAAAAATAACAAGATGCTTATCTCGGTCGATTGTGTTGATCGCGGAAATTATGATCACGACATCGCGATCGAAAGCTTATTTTTTGTGGTGATCTCGATACGCCCACATAACCACCACGGACGGACGTTATCGTGAACGAGCCGCTGACTCGAAGCTCTCCCCATGTTGGCGGCGCGCGCAACGTTCGATGGAGCATGTGCCAGGTGCTGCTCGCGTTGCTGCCCGGCCTGTTCGCCTACGTCATTGTTTTTGGTATGGGTGTGTTGATTCATTTAGGGATCGCGACAGTAAGCGCGGTACTACTGGAATACCTTGCGCTCAAATGGCAACGAATCGATCCACAACCGTTCCTTCGCGACGGCAGCGTGCTTGTTCTAGCCTGTCTAATTACGTTTGCGATTCCACCGTATGCGCCGTGGTGGATAACGTTTCTAGGTGTCGCATTTGCGGTCTTGATTGGCAAGCACGCATTCGGCGGACTCGGGTACAATATATTCAATCCCGCGATGGCTGGTTACATATTTTTGTTACTCTGCTTCCCGCGGATAATGGGACAATGGCCGACGGCCGGATTGGAAACGGATTTTCGCGGTTTCATTGACAGCGCAAGTCTCATTATGACCGGCGCTATCGACGGTATTGATGGGCGATCCGGTGCGACAGCACTCGACCACGTAAAGACGCAGGCAACACTAATGCGGATGCAATCCGAAATGCACGCCAACAATATCTTTGGACTGCTCGGCGGGCGTGGCTGGGAATGGATCAATATCGCGTTTTTAGCCGGCGGAGGATGGCTGCTATTGCGCCGCGTGGTGCGTTGGCGATTGCCGCTGAGTTTTCTGTGTGGCCTCGGCATTGCCGCGTCGGTTGGATACCTCTCGGATCCGGAATTACACCGTGGTCTGTTGTTTCATCTGTTCACCGGCGCGGGATTGTTTGCCGCGTTTTTTATCGTCACCGATCCCGTTTCGTCCGCGACGACACCAAAGGGTATGCTCATATTCGGATTTGGCGCAGGCGTTTTAACTTATCTAATTCGAGAATTTGGGTCGTACCCCGACGGGGTGGCATTTGCGATCGTCTCGATGAATGCTTGCGCACCACTAATCGATCGTCTGACGCAGCCGCGATTGTATGGAACCCAAACTAAAGAAACCCAATAAGCGAAGCGTATTGTTCGGTAGCTACATATCGATATTATTTGTATTTGGCATCGCGACAAGCTGTGTTTTTCTGATCAAAGACAAACTTGAGAGCGCTAGGACCCAAGCGGACAATGTTCGGGCGCACAGTTGGGTGCACGCAGTGCTGCCGGATATCGCGGGGAACATCACAACGACGGATTTAACAAACGTGGTTGATCCAATTCGTCTCGGGACACAAAAGCCCGCGAGCGTCTACGAGGACAGGCCCGGTGAACACGTGATCGCGATTAAGTGGCGGGCGGAGAAGGGCTATAACGGTGGAATTGACCTTGCACTTGCGGTGAATCGAGGTGGTAAAATTGTGGGCATTGCCGTATTGGCGCAAAACGAAACGCGTGGATTCGGTGATGTTATTCAGAGTCCCGAATCGAAATGGATTCAATCATTCGAGGGTCGCTCATTGAAAAACCCGCTGCGAGATTTGTGGCAACTACGCTCCAACGGCGGAGAAATTGATGGGCTGAGCGGCGCTACGATTACGGCCAATGCGGTTGTGAATGGCGTCGCGAAGGCGCTCCGATATCTCGAATCTCGAGAGCTGGAACGTTGATTTCACGCGCTCTAAGGCAATGTTCAAATTGTGCGTGTTCCGTCGCTCTGCACAATCCATTGACCGCCCGGCTGATTGGTTTATGCCCATTGCTCGCTGTGTCGAACACCGCTCTGAAAGGCGCCGCGATTACGCTGTTACTCGCCTTAGTCGTTCTTTGTGCGGCGAGCGTTACGGCGTTACTGAGACGCACTGTAAGTTGGCGATTGCAACCTATCTACCATGCACTGATTACCTCATTCATAACGGCGCTCGTTCTTGCGGTTGCTCGCATTGAATACCACGCGCTGGTCGCGACACTGAGTATTTACCCGGCGCTTATCGCTAGCAACTGCTTGCTGCTTAGTTACGTTCAGGAAGTTGGGGAACGATCGTCGTTAAGAATTACCGTGCGTAAGTGCGCGCGCGACTGCATGGCAATTCTAGTGTTCATGATTGCATTCGGTGCGCTACGTGAACTCGCTACCTTCGGTACGGTTTTTACGGACACAGCAATGCTCAGTTCGTTGCCTTCATTGGTGCCTCAAAACAAGACCGGGCCGTTACCGATATTGGCAGACGCCCCAGGTGCATTAATATTGTTGGCATTAGTATTGGCTGGCGCAAACGGCTTACGGCGGCGTCTGCAGGGCGACGAACCAACAACGTTGCCTGATTCCGTTGCGGAGCCAAGCATGCATTCCGCGTCGCCCGGCCGACGGATTTAAATTAGTGAGGGTTAGAGAGTTTTGGAACTACAACAGCGCAGGCTATTTTTTCGCCGCCTAAAACGTCGCATTCCGGCGCCAACGACAGAACTTCAATACGATTCGGTCTTTGAGTTGCTCATCGCGGTGATTCTGTCTGCGCAGGCGACAGATGTCGGCGTCAACAAGGCAACGAAGCTTTTGTACGCTAAAGCCGACACTCCCGAATCGATATATGCGTTGGGCGAACAGGGGCTAAAGAAGTACATAAAAACAATCGGATTATTTAACGCTAAAGCAAAGAATATTATCGCGACTTGCCGGATCCTCGTTGAGGAGCACGACTCAATCGTTCCAAATCAACGCGCAGCGCTCGAAGCGTTGCCGGGTGTCGGGCGAAAAACGGCGAATGTCGTGTTGAATACCGCATTTGGCGAACTGACTATCGCGGTCGATACGCACATCTTCCGCGTTTCCAACAGAACCTCGCTTGCGCCAGGCAAGACACCCTTGTCGGTCGAGCGTGGGCTTCTGGAGGCCGTGCCCAAGCGCTATATATCCGATGCTCACCACTGGTTGATTTTGCACGGCAGATACACTTGCACAGCGCGCAATCCAAAGTGTGGTGAATGTTGCGTAAGCGACCTTTGTACATGGGACGAAAAAGCCGACTATGCTACTGTTGGGTGAGCGAATTATTGGGGACGCCAGCCGCTTGGAACTAATGTCGACTATTGGAGAGCATCATGTTCGCGCAATCACGCGATGACGTTCGCTCTCACTTCGTTAGTGTGTGGGAGAAAATGGCGCTCGAGGCGCCCTTGGAGCCGTTAGAAAAGATGCTCGCGGGTGTCATTAGTCGCCATCCCGAGTATCACCAAATACTCAGTAATCCCGACCGCGCGTTGAACACCGAATTCGGCGTCGACGGCATAACAGCTAACCCATTTCTGCATATGAGCTTACACGTCGCAATTGTGGAACAGCTGCAAACCGATCGTCCACCAGGGGTCGTTAAAGCGTACAATTCGCTGCTTAGAAATCGTACGCTGGACGCGCATTTGGCTGAACACAAAATGATCGATTGTTTGTCTGCGAGCCTATGGCGCGCGCAACGCGATTCAATTCCACCTGACGAGGCCGAATACCTGGCCTGTTTAACGCGATCGTAATGAATGGCGAGATGGCGATAGATTCGCTTTACGAAGGCAATGCAATCCCGACCGGTGAACGTTTGGCCGGATTGCTCGCCGATGTGACCCAGGAATTCGCCAGCTCTTTGAACATAGAAGAGACCCTGCAGAAAGCAATCGATCAGATCATCGTCTACCTGAACGCCGAAGCCGCATCGATCTTCTTGGTCGAGGAAAACGGTGCCGCGCTAATTTGCCGCAAATGTGCTGGACCCGTGGATGTCACCGGACTGCGGTTGCGACCAGAGCAAGGCATCGTCGGCGAGACAGTGGCAAAGAATGCGCCACAAATTGTTCGCGACGTCTCCCAAAACGATAATTTCGCGGCCGTCGTGGATGCAGATACGGGCTTCGTGACTCGGTCGATTATGTGCGCACCGTTGACCGTGCGCGGCAATTGCATCGGCGTCCTCGAGCTCATAAACAAACGTAGCGGTGATGGTCTTTTTGCCGCAAGCGACATGTACTTAGCCACGGCCGTTGCGTCCGCTGCTGCATTAGCGATTCATAATGCAAGGATGGCCCAGGCGCTGGTCGAACAAGAACGTGTGCGCAAAGAACTGGAATTGGCCCGTCAGATTCAATTAAGTCTGTTACCGGCGGCAACACCCGCAACATTTCCGGTCCATGGGCTAAATATTCCTGCACGCGAAGTCTCTGGAGATTTTTTCGACTATTGTGCCGTCGACGGCGGTAAAATTTACTTCAGTCTTGCGGACGTCTCCGGCAAGGGCATGAATGCGGCGTTGTTGATGGCAAAAACGACCAGCCTTTTGCGTTGTTTGGCTAAAACCGCAGCCGGCCCGGCCGAGCTGCTTGATCAAGTTAACGCCGAAATCTGTGAGACGGCGTCGCTTGGCATGTTTGTCACGATCGTCGCCGGTTATATCTATCCCGAGACTGGGGTTGTAGAGCTTTCAAACGCAGGGCACCAGCCGCCGGTTTTTTGGCGTACGGATGGTACTTATACCGAATTGCGCGCTACGTCACCGCCGATTGGGATTTTAACTGAGCTGGAATTCGAAACAACTGAGCTCGAATTGGGTGACGGCAGCCTTTACTTATTCACCGACGGCGTGACTGAGAGCCTCGCGCCAGATGGATCTGAGCTTGGAGTAGGCGGGTTGTGCGAGATTATCGCTGACGCAACCCAGTTCGATTCAAAAGGTCGACTCGAAGCCATTGTCGAAAGAATTTACGACCAAGATCGTACCGTTCACGACGACCTAACCCTATTATTAATTGAGACGAAAGCGCATGTCTGAG
Source organism: Gammaproteobacteria bacterium (assembly GCA_047611905.1). Taxonomy (GTDB): domain Bacteria; phylum Pseudomonadota; class Gammaproteobacteria; genus UBA11873. The sequence goes on from JBLFWZ010000002.1 coordinate 54,968, forward strand.
TCCCCTATGCTTGAACTCCGCTTCCCATCCGATCCGAAACGCCTCCGTATGGTGCGCGAAAAAGTCCAAGAAGTGACCGAAGAAATTGGCTGCTCCAAAAAGCTAATATCGGACCTAGTGATCGCAATTAACGAGGCATGCATGAACATTATGCAGCACGCGTACAAAGGCGATAGATCGGGCGAAATCCTCCTCGAGATTCAAAAAGAACAAGGTAATCTGGAAGTGCTTCTGACGGATTATGCTGCGCCAATCGATCCCAAACTCATACGACCCCGCGATTTGGACGATGTCAAACCGGGCGGGCTCGGAACGCACTTCATTCAGGAGATCATGGACGATTGCACATATGGCAATCTCGAGGATAGGGAAGGGAATTTTTTACGAATGAGAAAAAAAATTATTTAACGCTACGACGAGCCGTAAGGGTTCCAAATCCTAGTGAATCGAATAAGAACTTTAGAATAGTTGCCTTCAGACCGAAATATACTGTTGTTACGTATCGATCAATCATTGCAATTAACTTAATAGGGAAAACACGGGGCGGATACCATGGAATACCAAGTAGAAGAAGATCGGGGGTTTTCAATCGTGTTGCTGACGGGCGACGTGGATTTGTCGTGTTCTCCCGACGCACGCAAGACGATATTGGACTGTTTGGAGTCATCAAAGGACACGCTAGTCGACTTGTCGGGTGTCTCCTACATCGACAGTTCTGGTGTGGCCAGCCTGGTAGAAGGCTATCAAACGGCGAAAAAGAAAAATCTAAAATTCGGCCTGCTTGGCGTTAGCAGCCCCGCCATGAGCGTTTTGGAACTCGCTCGACTCGACAAAGTGTTCCCGATTTACGCAAGCGTAGAGGAGTGTGTGAATACGGATGTCTGACCAAGGGGGGGGCGATTTTCGACAATCTATTGAAAGTTTGGGTCGTTCAACAGTCGGGTTCGTTGAAGAATTCGGCTATTTCCTGGCGTTAACATTTGAGAGTTTCTATTGGGTCGTTGCCGGGCCCTTTAAACGACAGCCCGTACGCTTCTCAGCAGCGGTGTCACAAATGGTCGAAACGGGCATTGCTGCGCTTCCTATTGTATTCATTTTGTCATTTTCGATTGGCGTCATGCTCGCGATTCAAGGCGTGCACACTTTGAAGCAGTTTGGTGCGGAGACTCAAGTCGTGTTGGGTATCGCACTGTCAGTAACGCGTGAGTTTGGACCCTTAATTACTGGGATCCTCGTGGCTGGGCGAACCGGTTCGGCGCTAGCCGCAAGGGTTGGCACGATGCAGGTAAATCAAGAAATTGATGCGCTGCGGGTGATGGGCATTAACCCAGTTCGTTATTTGGTATCACCGGTCATGCTCGCGATGGTGGTTATGATGCCGTTCATCACGCTGTTTGCCGATTTAGCTGCGATGCTTGGCGGTGCCGTCTACTGCAATCTAGATCTCGGTCTAGGTTATGTCGCCTATTGGGATCAGGGTACTTCATTCATCACGCCGAACGATGTGATGCAAGGTCTTCTGAAAAGCGTGATATTCGCAGTGATAATCACGCTCATTGGCGTCAGCAACGGATTTTCAGTAACCGGCGGAGCAGAAGGTGTCGGGCGGGCGACAACCCGTGCAGTTGTGCTTGCGATCTCATACATCGTACTCGCTGACATGACATTTACCTATTTCCTAAATCGCTAAGCACTGATGGAACAAGAGTACGCAATACGTGTAGAAAATCTCGTCACCCACTACGGTCCGAGAAAAATTCTGGACGGTGTGGACTTGGACATAATGCCCGGCGAGATCAATATTATTATGGGCGGCAGTGGATCCGGGAAAAGCACCCTGTTACGTCATATGCTCGGCCTGCACACGCCAACTGCAGGAAGTATTACCTTGCTCGGCAAGAACATCGCAAAAATCAGTGCGGCCGAACTGCATGATTTGCGAACCAACATGGGTGTCTCGTTTCAAGGTGGGGCACTGATAAGTTCGATGACCGTGGGCGAGAACGTAGAGCTACCGCTTCGCGAGCACACAAAGCTTGACGACTCGACTATCGGCATTATGGCGCGAATGAAACTCGAGGTCGTTAATCTAGGCGGCTTCGAAGACCTTATGCCGGCGCAGCTCTCCGGCGGAATGATAAAGCGCGCGGCCCTTGCGCGCGCGATCGTGATGGATCCGAAAATGTTATTTTTCGACGAACCATCAGCCGGACTCGACCCTGTTGTGGCGTCAGAATTGGACGATTTAATTCTGAAACTCCGCGATTCGATGCAAATGACTATAGTCGTTGTCACGCACGAGCTAGAGAGCGCATTTAAAATTGCCGATCGCATCATTGTGTTAGATCATGGCAAAATTCTATTGGCGGGTTCTGTCGAAGAAGTGAGAAATTCAAACATCGAGCGGGTTCAAGACCTGCTAAACCGCCGTTCTCGGCATGAAGAAATTGATGCCGAGGCCTATATGGATCGATTAACCGGTGGAACCAATGAACTCTGAAGCTAATTTCCCCAGGACGGGCCACTATCGTCAGGAATTTGTGCAACGATGAAACGCGACACAGTCAATTACTTCGTCGTCGGCATTTTCGTGTTGACCATGATATTCGCATTTTTCGTGCTGATGTTTTTCGTTACCGGTAGCACCGGTCCGGCGGATAACTACACCGTAAAATACTCTAATGTTAACGGCCTAAAGTTCGGCACGGGAGTTTTCTACGAGGGTTATAGGGTCGGCCAAATAGAAACGATCGTACCGACCCCGGCAGAAGCCGGGATGGAGTATGTGCTAACTCTGAGCATCACGCGAGATTGGAAAATTCCACGAGATAGCGTCGCAAAGGTAATGGCTTCAGGATTGATATCCGCCGTCCAAATCGAAATTGAAGGGGGAACGAGCGAGCAAGCTGTCTCACCCGGCGGAGAAATTAAGGGTCAAGAACAACAGGATCTTTTTGCCGTCATAAATGATGCGGCCGGTGAATTCCAAGCGCTATCGAGAGACGGGATAAAGCCCGTCTTGCAGAATATAAATAAGCGCATCGATGAACTTTCCGCCGAAGGGGTTAGTTTTCGACGCGAACAACTTGGTCCGTTAATCGATACGTTTAACAAGCGGCTCAATGAGGATCTCGTTGGGGACGCGCAATCGTTGCTTGCAAAGCTTGATCACAGCGCTCAGCAATTAAATAAAATATTAGGTTCTAAAAATCAGCAACAGATCGAAAGTTTTCTCGTTCATATCGACGATGTTGCGCTAAATTTAGGCGGACTCATCTCGCGCATCGAAATGACACGTGTACAAATGGGAGACACCTTAGCGGCCTTGAAACATCTAGTGGCGGACAACAATCATCAAGTCAGAACGACGGTAGAAAACGCCAACCTGTCGATGCAAGAGATGCACAATGCCCTACAGACCGTCAATGAGCACCTGGGCACAATTTTGTATAACGTTGAGGGTAGCGCCCGGCATTTACATGAATTTTCTCAATCGGTCCGAGACAATCCGTCACGAATTATCCGTGGAACGAAATAAAGTGAAGCTCGTAGATTGTCATTGGTCCTACGTAAAGCTAACCGCGATCCTAATTATCGCGCTGCTGCCGGCGTGTGGCGCACTAAAGCCGTTACCGAGTGATCGACATTACCAATTGGGTGTAAATCATTTGAGCGCTAGCGTGGACAGTTCGCGGTGGACCGAAGAACCTATCCGAGTAGCAAAGTTTCAGGCCAATGGTGTGCATCGAGAGCGCTCGATCGTGCGGTCAGAAAGTGGGAAATTCGCCGTGCAGCAGCTTCGCTACGATTTGTGGGTTGATAGCCCCGAGCGAATGTTGCAAACCGAACTTGTTAGTTACTTACGCGCCGCCAATGTTGCCCCCGTGGTATCGACGTCAAATGTTCACCGCAGCGGCTATGAGATTGCTGGGAGAATTCTACGATTTGAGCAAGTTGTCGATGGTGATGGTACAAGCATTGCGGTGGTGCTTGGCCTTGAACTCGCCGCGCTGAAATCGCCACCGACACTGGTGCTGGCGCGCGAGTACGAAGAAATAGCAGCAGCCGGTAACGGCGATATCGAAGCGAGTGTCGCTTCGATATCAGCTGCGATAGAAACGATATTTCGTCGATTCGTCGCAGATGCAGGGACGACGTTACGTCAACAATGAGTTCTATTAGTCGCAACCGCGCACTCTCGCGCATCGTCGTTGCAGCTTAAAGATTGGCGAAGATACTAACGTAGGAGCGGGGCCGTGGAATGCTCCGGATTGCGTCGTTAGCTGGTCAGAGACCACTAAGGTTCCGGTAGCGCAGGGTTGTCCGATACGCAAAACGGTACTTCCTAATGGTGAGAATGGAAATGTCAGCATTGATATCCAAGATAAAAGATAACAACGTCCGAATCGGACTGTGCTTCATCGTCTTGTTGTTTTATTTGTCTCATGCGGCCGATTGGTTACGAATCGGGTTTATTTCCCAGATGGAAAATATCGCCTACGACAAGCGTTTGTTGTGGACGATGCCTGAGACCGTAGATAAGCGGATAGTCATTGTCGACATCGATGAAGCGAGTTTGACCGCCGAGGGGCGATGGCCGTGGGGCAGGGACAAGTTGTCGAACCTTGTCGAAATGCTATTCGATGAGTACGAGATCGCCATCGTCGGTTTTGATATCGTCTTTGCGGAGCCGGATGAAAGCTCTGGGCTAAACGTATTAGAACGACTGGCCGACGAAGAATTAAAGAATAACAAAATGTTTCGAGCGCAGCTTCAAGTTCTACGCCCGCAGCTCGATTACGACGGTCGATTCGCCGAAACTATTCAGCAATACCCAGTCGTACTGGGTTACTACTTCAATTTTGTTGCTGGCAGGGTGGAGGCGTCTAAGATTGGTAGCTTGCCAAGCCCAACATTTGTCAAAGGGACCTTTAAGGGCAAGCGGATTGCCTTCCACGAGGCCGATGGACACGGCAGCAACATTCAGCAGTTAGAATCTAGCGCACTTGGATCGGGGCATTTCAATCCGATTCCAGACCCAGACGGTATAATTCGCAGGGTTCCGATGTTGATCGAGTACGAAGGCGAGTACTACTCCTCGTTATCAATGGAAGTTGCCCGACATTTGCTCGGCTCAGAAGACGTTAAGCCGCGCTTTGAGAAACCATTGTTCGGCGGTAAAGCCTACGCTGGACTAGAGTGGCTAACGATAGGGGATAAATTGATCCCCGTCGACGGGCGCCTGCAGACCTTAGTTCCCTACCGAGGCGCGCAAGGCAGCTTTCCCTACGTCTCAGCAACTGACGTCCTACACGGCGACGCAGACAAGTCCGTTCTCAAAGGTGCGACGGTACTGGTCGGAACAACAGCTCCTGGACTTCTGGATCTACGATCGACGCCGGTCGCCGAAGCGTATCCGGGAGTCGAAGTTCACGCCAATTTAATTGGTGGCATACTCGATGGCACGATCAAGCAGCTTCCAGAGTATACGCTCGGTGCGGAGGTTTTGCTCCTTATCGTGTTCGGCTTAGTGATGGCGATCATCGTGCCACTTTTGAGCCCGCTCGCTGCGACGATCGCCACCATAGGCTTATTAGTCGTGTATTTCGGATTTAATTTCCTGGTTTGGACGGCCGGAAACTTTGTGCTTCCGATAGCGTCCGGCGTCATGATGCTGCTCTCGATGTTCGTTTTGAATATGTCTTACGGTTATTTCGTCGAAACGCGGGGAAAGCGACAGATCACCGGGCTGTTTGGTCAGTATATTCCGCCCGAATTGGTCGATGAGATGGCCGATCAACCGTCAGACTACTCGCTCGATGCCAAGAGCATGGAGCTTACGGTATTGTTTTCCGATGTTCGGGGGTTTACGACGATCTCGGAGGGCTTGAGTCCAACTGAATTAGCTGAACTCATGAATCTGTTTCTCACGCCAATGACGCGCGTTATTCACGAGCAACGCGGCACGATCGACAAATACATGGGTGATGCCATTATGTCGTTCTGGGGTGCGCCGATTGACGATCGTGACCATGCGAAGCACGCACTCGATGCGGGTATGCAAATGTTGCAACGCTTGGACGAAGTTAATGCCCAATTTGTAAGTCGCGGTTGGCCTGAGATCCAGATCGGGATCGGAATTAACACCGGCATGATGAGTGTTGGCAACATGGGGTCCGAATTCCGGATGGCCTATACGGTTTTGGGAGACGCAGTAAATCTTGGTTCAAGGCTTGAAGGATTGACTAAAGGTTATAACGTTTCGCTGATTGTTAGCGAAAGCACGAAATCAGCTGTGCCAGAATATGCCTATCGAGAGTTGGATCGCGTTAGGGTCAAAGGAAAAGATAAGCCTGTTGTTATCTACCAGCCGCTTTGCTTAGTAGAAGATTTGGATAAGGAATGGAAGGCGGAACTTAAACTTTACCGTGAAGCGTTACGTCTATATCGCAGTCAGGAGTGGGATATGGCTGAGATGAATCTACTGAATTTGCAGCGTACTTCCCGCTCACCGGGCTTGTATAAAGTCTATGTAGAGCGAGTTGCTCAGTATCGAGAGAACTCACCGCCCCAAGACTGGGACGGTGTATATACTTTCACATCGAAGTAGATGCTTCTGGTCGCGTTCCTGGAACGGATGAGCTTCCGCGCAGGCGCGAGCCTTCACTCTTCTAGCAACCTAGGCCGTGATGCTGAATTCCATCTTAATGCCAGCCAGTTCGATGATGTCTCCGTGGTTCATCGTATAAGCTTGCGGCCCCAGTGCTACGCCATTTACAATTGGGTAGTTGTTGTTCTGCCCATCGCCCTCGATATGCGTTAAGAAGTAGCCTTGGGGTCTGCGCGATATAACGGCGACTTGGACGCCCGGCTTACCCAATGTAATTAACGCCTTCGTCAGTTCCAATTCCTTGCCCGCAATCGGACCGTTAAGTACTTGTAACTTGCCGAGCGGCATGCCCGACGGTGCAGGGCTGTTTGGAGTAGCTGCTGCAGGCGTCGCTGCAGGTGCTCCCTCGATCTTTGCTGCACCGGCTTCTTCGGCGGCTCTCGCGGCCGCTACCGCTGCACTTGCCGAACCCGGACGAATAATCATCGTCTTCTCGAAGTCCTCGTCGTCGGCCGTCGCATGCTCGTTGACATATTTAAGCTCATGCTTGCCAATGCCAACGACGTCACCGTCTCGCAGTGCGTGCTTTTTAATGAGTTTCCCGTTCACGTAAGTACCGTTAGTACTACCGAGATCCTCTAAAAATGAGTCGTCCAGGATTGTAATAACGAGCGCATGCTTACCACTAACCGCTAGGTTGTCGACTTGTATGTCGTTGTCGGGTTTTCGACCGAGTGATATCCGTTCTCTATTGAGCGGATATTCCCCTTGTACTACCCCATTTAAGCTGAGAACAAGTTTAGCCATTGTTTCGCCTTATCCTAGCCGCCTCGCGTCATTAAATTGATAAATTTGGAAATGATCCCAGCATTTGCAGGGAACGGTGCCCGTGGTCTTGCGAGGACTACCGATATGTTGTCTTTCCCGCCACTTTCGTTCGCTAAACGCACCAACTCGTGCGCTGCCTCTACAAGATTAGCACTATATTTACTTAGGGTTAAGCGAATTTCTTCATCATCTACCATATCATTCAAGCCGTCCGAACATAGCAAGTAAATATCGCCCGGTTGGGTCGCTTCCTGCTTCACATCTACCTCAACTTTGGCGTCAATTCCGAGAGCCCGTGTCACCAGATTCTTCGGTGTATTTGCCTCGGCTTCTTCCGGGGTAAAAAACCCCCGATCAATCAATTCCTGCACCAGCGAATGATCATTTGTGACTTGCGCGAGTTCGTCGCCTCGAAAGCGATAAACTCTGGAGTCGCCGACATGTGCAATGATAGCTGTGTTGTCGTGAAAATAAACTGCAACAACGGTCGTCCCCATGCCTTGGCATTGCGGTACTTTTGTCGCTGTTCTAAAGATGTGCGTATTCGCGTCAACAATCGAGTCCCTTACCAGTAACGCCTCAGCGGATAAGCCTGCGTCACCTTCGACGTCTTCACTGGGGCGATTTTGAGGTACGGAAACGTTACCACGCACGATATCCAGAATTGCCTTTGCCGCGATTGCACTCGCGACTTCACCAGCCTTGTAGCCGCCCATGCCATCGGCGACCAGCGCCAGGCCTATCTCGGGGTCGGTTATGGCCGAATCTTCGTTATGTGGCCGCTTGCGCCCCGTGTCGGAGACGTTGACAAACTCAATTTTAGTCGATAGATCCATTAACGCTCGTCGGCATTACACGCGGGTGAGGCGTACGAGCGGGCGTACTTTGTACGACCGTCGGCGCACCGGTGCCGGACGTTTGAGCGCGATACGTAATTCGATCGAGCCCCCGATCCGAAGCAGTGATGTCCTTGGTCGCGCACTGTCAATTCTCTAAGACTTAACGACTTGCTTGGCGCAGGCTTGGATGTCTTTTGCCATCTCAGCCCCGGTCTGGTAGCGCTTGGCGACATCTTTTTGTAAAGCTTTATCGATGATCGCAGCGATGCACGGTTTTTGTTGGGCTAAATCTGGTCTCACTTCGAAAATATCCTGATGCGGTTCATTTGCGATTTTGTACATTAGGGTCGCCATCGAATCGCCTCTGAACGGTAGATTCCCAGACGTCATCTGATACAACATGGCGCCGAGTGAAAATAGATCGGAACGACCATCGACTTTTTTACCAGAGAGTTGTTCGGGGGACATATACGAGGGCGTGCCGAGTACCATACCGGTTTTAGTTCGACTCGAATCCGTAATTCTAGCGATACCAAAGTCAGTAATCTTCACCTGTTTTTTGTTCGGTTCGTACATGATGTTCGCGGGTTTGATATCGCGATGAACCACATTTGCTTTGTGGGCGAAATCGAGCGCTACCGCTGATTTAAAGACGATTCCCATCACTATCGGCAATGGCAACAGCGTGTCCGCCTTGGTATAGCGAGCTAGATCGTGGCCTTCGAGAAATTCCATGGCGATGTAAGCAAGATCATGTTCCTCACCGGCGTCATAAATAGTAACAATGTTTGGATGCTGAAGGCGCCCCGCAGTCTCTGCCTCGCGAAAGAAGCGTGCCTTAACGTCCTCTAATTCGTCGGCCTCGAATTCTTGAGCTAGTGCCATTGTTTTGATGGCCACCACTCTGTTGATCTTCGGATCTTTTCCGAGGTAGACGACACCCATGGCACCTTTGCCAAGTTCTCTTTCTACTTCGTAGCGCCCTAGCATGGGTTTCGAAATGGAACCGTCGAGCAACATGGTTCCGGCGGCTGAACCACCACCGCCGCCGCCGAGAAGTACGGTTTCTTCTAATTGCTTGGCGCGATTAACCTTAACTTTAATGTCTTTGAAATTAGGGTTCTTCTCGGCAATGTATTCGTAAACGGAAGCGGCTTTGTTGAATTTGCGTTTCGTCTCGAAATCGATGGCCAGCGCGTAGATTGCTTCCAATGTCGATTCTTCTGGCGGACAGCGGCGGAAATAGTCGAAAGCCATGTCCAATTCGCCTTTTTGCTGGTGTTGCAAGGCTAGCTGCTTGTTGTTCATTGCGGAATCGACGTCCAAGCGCAGCTTGCTGGCTTCGGTGACAAGATAGCGCTTTGTCGTGAGCAATATATGTCCGACCACGAGCAGGGCCACAGCGGTCATTAATTGCAGCCACATACTTTGTGAAACAATCAGGCTCAATTCGGCGACAACCAGCGTGACCAGTAGGCCGGAGGTGATGATTGCACCCGCTCCGGCTTTAAGTTTCGGCAATAAGAAAACCAAATAGGCCGCGATCAGTAAAATCGCGAGAAATTCCGCCGTGCCGGCCCAAGCTGGCTGGACGAAAAAATGTTCGTTAAGAATACTTGCGACGGTGTGCGCCATAATCAGCACGGGGCCTGCAACGTCGCCGATCGGTGTATGGAGGTTAGACCCTAATCCGAATGCGGTTGCGCCTATTAATACGATCTTATCCTTGAAGTTCTCGACTGCAATGTCACCTTGAATCACATCGTAGAAGGAATATGTGTCAAATGCCGCTCGATCTCCCTCGCGCCCGGTGTAGAAGAAAGCGTTCATGAATAGTTCGTTGTCGGTCTTGATTTTTAATCGCCCGAGCTCAACGCTGTCGCCGAGATTCACCTTGATATCTTTCGCGTTCAAGTTGAGGCTGGCGGCTGCAATCATCAGCGACTGGGACGGAAAGAGACGATCGTAGTAGCTAACAATCAAAGGTTCCGAACGGATCCCGCCGTCTACGTCCGGGGGGTTTAATAAATGCCCGATTGCTCTAGCCGGCTCGCCTAAAGTCGCGATAGGAGGCACGGCTGCGATCATTTGCCACGGATCCGGCGCTTCGCCGCCCGTTGGGTCGCTGATATTTTCTTCCGGGATCATGAACTGGGTTACGTAGTTCGGGAGTTCCGCATCAGGGTTGCCGATGGGTTCGCCCGGCACAAACTGCATCGCAACGACAGTGTTGGCGGCGGCGGTCAGGCTTTTTGCTAATAAGCCGTCAGTGTTTAGCTCTATTTCGGCCGTATCCAAAGTTTTCGAAATTTCTTCGGCATGATTCACTCCTAATGGCACGTTCGCGAGCAGCCCGCGAAGCCGACGAATCCAGGTTAATCCTGCATCCACCTGAGGCTCCGAGTAGAAGATAGTGTTACCGATTGTCTTTGCGCCACCAGCACTAAGCTTATCGATCATCTTCGCGTGAATCTCGCGAGGCCAGGGCCACCGCCCGATATTTTGGATGCTCTTGTCGTCGATGGCGATCACTGCGATTTTGTCGCCGGGATCAGCTGATGATAGCTGTACACCGAGATCGTAAGCGTCTCGTTCAAATCCCCCAAGCACGGCGTTGCCGCCCAGCCAAAGCGTGAGGAAAATTAGCGATATTGCGATTCCGACGAAACCGTCGGATTTCCAGAATGCTTGTTTCATCCCCACCAGTAACTTCTTGTCAGATCGAGGTGTCGGTGATATTACCTTGAAACATCACGTAAGAGTAGCTAAAACGCCAGCGAACCCGGACTAGACTAACTGCACCACTGCACCACTGCACCACTGCACCACTGCGCGATTGCCCGATCGGCCTCAGAGATCGTTGACGAGCGTTGTTCATCAGATAAGAAAACGCGATTTCCCTGCTCATCTACTGTGTAGACCGACGAGGCTCGCTCAAATTTTTGCTTCGAATTCTGCGCCGCTAGACATTTGGCCTGACGATCCCGTTTTTCCTCGATGGCCAGTTGCTTGCGTTCGTTTTTTTCGCGTCGTTCCTTCTGGTACGAATTAAGGAGCTGCTCGGTTCGCTGATGTCGGGATGTGATGCTTGCGTCCGTTGCTTGCGATTTCATAATTCGTACTTCTTGCGCATTGTGGGCTTGCGAATCGGTGCGATCGCCGTAATGGGTCTTACCATCTTCGTCCACCCATTTGTAAATTTTCGCGGCGTGAAGCGACGCACTAGCGGCGCATAAAATTATTAGGCTAAGTATGAAACGACTAGAGTTTTTGAGCATAGATTCCGTTCCCATCTGCTGTTTGTTTGACGATTCTCTCGAGCTAGTAATCGTCCGATAGGGGCCGACTTAACCTAGCCTGGCGGT
>JBLFWZ010000003.1:0-60105 GCA_047611905.1 Gammaproteobacteria bacterium
ATCATGGGCAAAACGGACGTCGCGATAGATTCTAAATAAGGACCCCCCCACCCGTTTGGGGATGCAGGTTATATGTTCCGATATTTTCGGCATCCGTTCGCCGACGGCAGCGATGAAATCTAGCGCTGGGCTTACCAGGAAATTTTCGTAGCGGTGTTTATTATTCGCGAACCATTCACGGTTATTGTTCCTCGCAAGATCGAAGAGGAAATCTAGAGTTTCTGGCGGGAAACCGGGAAAGACTGAATTTACGGTCGGGAGTTTTTTGTTTGCCATACGTGAACGATTCCTCTAACTGGGCTGCTTATTTTTGATCTTGTGAAATTCTTGGATCTGTTTCTGCTGCTGTAATTCGGTGAGGCCTAATTCGCGCGTCAGAATCTCAAGTACTTGTGGTAGCGCCTCTAATGCGGCCGCTTCATTGAGAAATAAGGCACGGGTTCTACGTGCCAAAACATCTTCAATCGTGCGCGCCATCTCGTGACGAACAGCCCACAAGCAATGGACTTTTCTATAAGGCAAGGCGTCCGATAGTAAATCGTCCAAGGCTGGTTCATTTAGAATCATTTCTTCGAGCGCTTGCGCGTGATTGCCATACTCGACAAAGCGTTTAGCGCGGTGGTCGGATTGCGGTGTCGCATGCAATGGCATTTCCGCTGTCATTGAGCGGCCGACGGATAAATTATTTGACGAGATGAGCGTGTCGACACATTGCTCGGCCATCAGACGATAGGTCGTCCATTTTCCTCCGGAAACGCTGATCATTCCGGATTTTAGAACGTCGATCCGATGTTCTCTAGAGACCTTCGACGTCTCAGATCCTGAGGGCGCCAATGCTAACGGGCGGATCCCAGCGAACGACGCAAGTACGTCCGAACGTTGGGGCGCTCTGGTGAGGTATTGCGCAGCGACGTCCAGAATCATATCGATTTCCGAGGCGAGCGGAATGGGATCTTTGGCGACAACGTCGACCTCGGTATCTGTCGTCCCAACCATTACGTGGCCCAACCAGGGAATTGCAAACATGATGCGTCCGTCTGGTGTCCGGGGCATTAATAAAGCGCTAGTGCCGGGCAGAAATTCCTTGGGCAATACGATGTGTGCGCCTTGACTGGGAAGAATTGTTCGGCGGTGACCAGGTTCATCGAGTTTCAGGATCGCGTCGCTGCCCGCTCCGGTGGCGTTTACGACAGCCTCTGTTTTAATTTCATGAACCGCGTTCGTCTCGCCGTCACGAAATGTAACTGCGTTCAATCGACCTTTAGAATCTTTGTGGACCTCGGTCACTTCGGCGTAATTTATCGCCACGGCTCCGAGCACTGTGGCCGTTTCGAGAATGGCTAGCAACAGTCTGGTATCGTCAAACTGCCCGTCGAAGTAGCGCATCGCGCCGCAGAATTTAGTGTCGTCTAATTCGGGTAGCTGACGGCGTAGCGTGTCTCGTGATAGCCAATCGCACGATTGGGGTCGTTGTTTCCCGGAAAGGAAATCGTAGAATTTTAGACCGACAAAGTACTTCGCGCGCTCAAAAATATTTTCAACGGGGACGATAAACGACAGGGGCGCGACCAAATGCGCAGCGTTTCTCAATAGGGTGGCACGCTCACGTAAAGCTTCTCTGACCAGACCTACCCGCCCTTGTGCGAGATAGCGGACCCCACCATGAATAATCTTCGTGCTACGGCTTGACGTGCCTGAGCCGAAATCGCCACGTTCCAGTAATAGAACTTTTAGTCCTCTGCTAGCGGCGTCTAGCGCGACACCAGCGCCGGTGGCGCCTCCACCAATGATCACAAGGTCGAACTTCGGATTCGCTCCTCGAACAATGTTAAGCGCTGCATCTCTATTCATTAAATGGTGTCTGCGGATCGCGTCGATCTAATTCGATTAACGGCTTCTCGCCAAAGCGCGAGGCGGCGTTCTAAGGAAGAATCATTTTCCTGCGGTGTAAAGCTTTCACCGGCACGCCACAAGGTGCTTAGTTCGTCTCTATCTTTCCACACCCCGACGGCTAATCCCGCCAGCGAGGCGGCGCCAAGTGCAGTGCTTTCGTGGCCTTCGGCGCGGATTAATTCCGTTTGCAGCAAACTCGCTTGAATTTGCATGAGTAGGCGGTTCTCACTCGCTCCACCGTCAACTTTGATACTGGCGACGGGGCCGTTGATGTCGTCTTTTATAGCAGAAAATACATCGCCAACTTGGAAGGCGATGCCTTCTAAGGCAGCCAGCGCAATGTGCGCTTTGGTTGTTCCGCGCGTCAGCCCGAGTAACGCGCCACGCGCATCAGGGTCCCAGTGTGGCGGGCCCAGCCCGGCAAAAGCAGGTACGAACACCACGCCTTCGCTACTGTTTACTTCGCGAGCCAAGGTTTCTATACCACTTGATTGCTCGATTAGGCCAAGGCTGTCTCTCAGCCATTGGACAAGCGCACCGCCGATAAACACGCTGCCTTCTAGCGCAAATTCGGTTGTTCCATTGATAGTCCATGCAATGGTTGTCAGCAACTGATTTTTTGAAATGATAGGTCGTTCGCCCGAGTTGAGTAGGACGAAACATCCCGTACCGTAGGTGCATTTCGCCTGGCCGGGTTCGAAGCACGTCTGACCGAACATTGCTGCTTGCTGGTCGCCGGCTATCCCTGTAATCGGGATGCCATTTAAGCCCGCCGTCGTCGAACGTGCGAGGTCGCCACTTGACGGGACCACATTCGGCAACATGGAACGAGGAATGTCCCACAGCGCGAGCATTTCGTCGTCCCAGGTTTGCGAATGGAGGTTGAACAACGAGGTGCGTGAGGCATTGCTTGAATCCGTAATATGGGTCGTCGAATTCGACAGCTTCCAGACTAGCCACGAGTCAACGGTGCCGCATGCAAGATGGCCCGCTTGGGCTAGGTCTCGAGCGCCATCGCAGTGGTCCAATATCCAGCGAATTTTGCTCGCGGAGAAATAAGGGTCAAGCACTAAACCTGTTCTACTCTGAACCGCGGGTTCGTGTCCCGCTACGCGAAGCGACTCGCAAAACTCGGCGGTGCGACGGTCTTGCCATACGATTGCGCGATGTATCGGTCTGCCCGTTCGGCGATCCCATACGATGGTCGTTTCGCGTTGATTAGTGATGCCGATAGCAGAAATATCGGTCTCGCGTAGGTTTGCATTTGTGATGGCTTCAATCGCAACGTCGCGTTGAGATTGCCAAATTTCCTCGGCATCGTGTTCTACCCAACCGGGACGTGGGAAGAATTGCTCAAGCGGGCGCTGCGCGGATCCTAAGATCCGTTGTTTGTCATCGAAAACAATTGCTCTCGAGCTGGTTGTTCCTTGATCGAGGGCCACAATGCACGCCACCTAAGTTCTCGCTCTAAGCTATTGTTGTTCTAGATAGTATGTTGCCGGTTAAAAAAAGCAATCGCGCGCTCCGGATAATCAGTGAAAATCCCATCAACGGATAAATCAGCACACCGTTTCATCTGGTCGAGCGTGTTGACGGTATAAACGAAGACTTTGAGACCTTGGACGTGCGCTGTGGCGACGAGCGACGATGACAATTGCCGGACGGATAGATTGATGGAAAAGTAATTCGAACGATCAGCATGCAATATTATCGTTTCCGGATCCGATTCAGTTAATGCGCCGAGTAAACAGCCGGCAGGAGGCTGCGCGCTAAGTTCGCGCATCACCTCGCGTATAAAAGATGAAATCATGAGCCGATTCTGCCACTGCGGTTGGGTTAAGAGATAACGCTTAAGCAAGGCTCGCAACGGGTCGTTCAGACCGGTCTGTTTTATCTCAATATTCAGTCCGGATCGCGCATCGATGAGATCCATCACTTCGCTAAGAAGCGGCACTGACTGGCCTTGTCCAGCATCAAGCGCGCGGATTTCACTGATCGTGTGCCGATAAACAGAGCCGGAACCATTGGTCGTGCGATCGAGCGTTTCGTCGTGCAAAACGATCAGTTCGCCATCAACTAAGCGGATATCAATTTCCACCCAATCTGCTCCGACAGTCAGCGCATTATCTATCGCTAGTAGCGTGTTCTCAGGCCACATGCCGGCCGCGCCGCGATGCCCAATGATCCACATACTGTCGTTGTTCATACGCTGCGCTCCACGGCAAGCTTGCGGGCTGTGATGTAATCCGTTTTACCGCTCGCCAATGTTGGAATTTGTTCAACGATTTCAAATCGCGCTGGCGTCATGAGCGGGTTCAAGCCGTGGTCTTGCAGGCGCTTCCGGAGGTTTTCCAAATCGCTTGCTTCGACGTCTCCAGAATTCAGTAGGAGCACGACTGACTCACCTTTCTTAGCATCTGCGACCGCCACAGCAAGGCACTGAAGTTCCGGTGCTTCCAACGCACTTCGTACGGCATCTTCCACCGAACTTAAACTGACCATTTCGCCGCCAATTTTCGCGAATCTCGAATAACGATCGACGATGGTTAAAAATCCATCCTTGTCGATGTGCCCTTTGTCGCCGGTTTTATACCAGCGCATTCCATCGAGCGCGACGACGGCATTAGCTGTTTTTTCAGGATCATTTAAGTAGCCCAGCATGACTTGGTTACCACCAATAAGAATTAGACCGTCCTCGTCAGTATCTAAGGTAGAAAGCGTTTCAGGATCGACTATGCGGAAGCTGCTCCCGGGTAATGGCATCCCTACTGTGCCGGTTTTCACGCCCTGTTGTACTTTCCAACTTCGGATATCGAGCGCATCAGGTATGTTGACGCTTGCAACAGGGGTTGTCTCCGTAGCGCCATAACCCTCTAGGATATCTTTGTTGAATTTCAGCTTAAAAGAGTCCCGGACGTTAGGCGACAACTTTTCTGCGCCGGCTACGACAACTCTTAAAGACTCGAACATTAGCGGTAGCACGCGCGAGTTTTTCGTATAAAGGCGAAAGAATGTTGATGTACCGAACATAATCGTCGCGCGATGCTTGGCGACCATTTTGCCGATATTTACAGAGTCAGTTGGATCAGGGTGGGTCACAATCGGAATACCCTCAATTAGCGGCATAAAGGTTGTTACAGTAAGACCGAATGCGTGAAATAGGGGCAAGGTTGCCATCACAATATCGTCGGATTCTGTATTGAGCACATCAGATACCTGGCGCACGTTCGACATAATATTCTTGTGCGAAAGCACCACGCCCTTCGGATCGCCTTCACTGCCGCTAGAGAACAATATGGCCGCCGGCGCGTCGATAGGAACTCGAAGGTGTACTAAACGTGTCAAGATTGAGGTTGGGGTCAGCGTGAACAACGCCATCGTCAATGTTTTGTTCAATGTAGACGGCGCCGACATCACATCTTCCAAGATCATCAATGTCGTGCTCGACGTTAGTTCGTCTAGTTTTATGCCTCGTGACTCCAATCGCTCTAAAAACTTCCTCGAAGTGATAATAGTGTCGATTTCTGCGTTCGATAGCGCGGATTGCAAACTGTGGATCGGCGCGGTGTAATTGAGATTAACGACTGTTTTACCGATATTGAGTACGGCGAGATTCGCGATAGCACCAGCGCTAGTCGTCGGTAATAGCAGGCCGACGTTGCTTGAGCGGCACTGGGCTTTAATTGCGCGCGATAGCAATAGTACGGCAGTGGCCACTTTCCGGTGAGTCAACGCGACGCCAGTGCTGTCTGTGATCGCGATACTTGAGCTAAATCGCTTGGCCGTGGCGAGCCATGCCGCCGCAACATCGGGCAGCGAGTCCGTATATTGATGCCACGCGGAAATCGACAATTCAAAGATCCGCTGTTTGAGCTGTTCGGCTTGAGTATCCATCGGTAAGGGTTGGCCGAAAGCCATGACAATTTCACGTTTACGGCTGCTTTTTCGGTGCGCTCGCAGTCCTGCATTCGAACGCGAAAAACTGCTACCCCACAACCCTCTCAGGTAGAACGGTACGATTACACCGCTAGCGCCGAGGGCCGCCTTTTCGTATCCATGTTTGAATTCCGATAATTGGCCATGTCGACTAATCGCACCTTCAGGGAACAGGCACACGACTTCGCCACGGTTAAGTAACTCGGTAACTTGTTCTAGGGCTTGATTGTAGGCGCCCGCCGAAATTGGAATACAACCGAAAAAATCGAGAAACCATTTCAGGTACCAACGCTCGTAGATGCTCCGTTCCATAATGAACCGCACCGGCCGTGGGCTCGACATTTGTACGATCGCCCAATCGATCCAGCTAATGTGATTGCCGAGTAGGAGTACCCCACCGGTCTCGGGAAGGTTTTCGAAACCGACGATTTGCAATCGATACTTACTTGAAAATAACTGGTTAACTAAGAACCGTAGCAAGGATTCAGGTACTTTATAGACTGTGTAGATCGCGCCACCGCATGCGGCAACGGCCAGCACGGCGAAAAGAAAACGACTGTCTTTTTCCAGTGCGGCTAAACCAATCGTCATACCGAGAAACGACAACATGGTTAAGTTCTGAATCAGGTTATTGCCGGCAAGCACCCGACCGCGTTCTTGTTCGTCGGCGTGAAATTGAATTAGGGCATTAAGTGGCACGATAAAAAGACCACCGACAAACCCCAAGGCAATAAAATTCAAACCTAGGGCGACCGGGCTCTGGAGACTCGGGAGAATAAAAATGGTAGCCGCGACACCCACCGCACCCACGGGGATTAAGCCCGTTTCGATGTGATTCCGAGATGCCCGAACGGCCATCCAAGATCCAAGCATTATGCCAACCCCGGCGCACGCCATGAGCCCTTGGATTATCACGGTATTGGTGATGCCCATTTCGCTTTTCGTAAATGCGGGAAAGCTCGCCAACACAACCTGGGCGATGGCCCAAAAAATTGACAACCCAACGATCGATAACCAGATCACATCGTTTCGCCAAATTAGTTTGAGATTGTTGCGCAGATAAGTGCCTCGAACATACGGCCGCCATTCGAATTTCATGTTCGCAGACAGTGCTTTTACGACCGGTAGCCGATAGGCAAGGAACAATTCGACCAACGATCCGGCAACGAGAAACCATCCGATCGGAGCGATTGTTTTCAGTACGGAACTTTCATCGACAATGACGTGACCGACAAGTCGATTTTCAAACAAGATGGAGAAAGCGAAGGTTCCGAGCAAGATGGCAACGGTGGTGGCCATTTGGACGAGCCCATTCGCTTCGGCCAGATTTTTCGTGCCCGATAAATCTTTGATGTATCCGTACTTGGCTGGCGAGTAAATCGCACTTTGCATCGCGAGAACGAAGGTAAGTATGAAGGCGAAATGAAAATTCCCTCGGTGATAACTGTAAGTTATCAGGAGCGTCAGAATGACGGCTAACCAGGCGCTGATTCGCATGACACTGGTTTTTGCAAACCGATCCGAGATATACCCGGCTGGGGAAAACATTAGAACGAACGGCAGCAGAATAAGTCCGTTAAGGATAGCCGTCAGAACGATTTGGGTTTGGTCGTCGTAGACTTTGAAGACGACGTTTTGAACGATTATTTTGTGCCCAAGATCGACAAATGCATTCAGAAACACCATCGCGATAAATGCCGCGAAACCGCGAATTTTTAGAACGCTAAACATATTCAAGACCTATTTGCAGCGCGAAAACAGTGTTCTATATAGTTGGAACGTCGCGTCAACCGCAATCAATGATCGCAGAGACCATTTTATCTCGCCGTATGGTATCGTTTTTCGATACCATCTGGTGCAAACCAATTGGCGATGCGTTGTGCACCGAGGCACGTTTATTAGGGGCATCGAACCTAAGCGATCAATCCACGTAATTTCTCAGAGTAGAGCGCATGGCCCAGACCGTCTTCCTGATTGAAACGCTGAAACAAGCCTTGAAATCCCATGGCAAAACGTATCGAGATGTGGCCCAGGCACTGAACTTGTCGGAAGCGAGTGTTAAGCGCTTATTTTCGGGAAACAACATGTCGCTCGAAAGACTCGACGAAACCTGTCAAATGATGGGCATGGAAATCAGCGATCTGGTAAAAATGATGACCGGTCGGGTCACCAAGACGAAACAACTGACGGAGATCCAAGAGCGCGAAATCGTTGACGATCCCGAATTGCTGCTGGTCGCGGTTTGCGTGCTCAACAAATTAACTTTTGCGGAGATTCTTGCGCAATACACGATTTCCGAAACCGAACTGATTCGGAAGCTCGCACATCTGGACCGGTTGCATGTCATCGAATTACTGCCGAAAAATCGCATCAAGCTATTGATCTCGTCTAATTTTAGTTGGCGGGAAAACGGTCCAATCCAGAAGTTCTTCCAAGCGAAGGTTGGGCAGGAGTTCTTCGCGTCGCGGTTCGGTAAGCCGAGTGAGAAACTGCTTTCCATCAGCGGCCTACTGTCCGACGCTTCCAATGAATTTTTTCAACGAAAAATGGAGCGCTTAGCCGAAGAGTTCGCCGAACTTCAACGAGATGACGAACGCTTGAATTTGAGCGAACGACACGGCACGACGATTGTTCTTGCCGTACGGCAATGGGAATTTGGCTTATTCGAAAAATATAAACGACAAAACTAACCGATGTGACAGAATTTTGACGTTTCCTCAAAACCCTACTCAGTAACGAGCTACCGCGGGCACTCCTTCGGATAATCAAGCATGTTTTCGTCTCTGCAAGCGTCGGAAAATATTATGAGCTACCCCATTTGGGCGATTTTTACGACATCAGCTGTTCGTATCATGCATTACCTAGGGGGGAGCGTGTCCCAACATTCCGGTGCCCGGCGAGCAATCGACGTGGCATTGAATCAAACACTGGAGCGACTGTACTACCCTACGGTTTGCTCCGGTCGTTAGGTTCGTTCCGTTATCGTTAAACGACGAGCAGACGAGTTCTGTGAGCTGTGGTACGTGCCCTAATACTGCCTGACCTTTGCGCTCGGATTTCCGAGCGCAATTTTTTTCCTCGCTGCTACAGCGCTCGGAAATCCCGCCACGGCAGCGCCTGCCCGACGATTATTCGAATTGCGATTCGCTCCTCGCGCCTCTAGGTTATCGATTCCGCTGACTTCAGTTATGCTCGTCCACCACTTGTCGCGTCTTTCGGATGCGTGGATGCGCGATGAAGAGGTGCGCCGCTGGCGGCGATTGCCCGGTCTTGAGTGAGCAAATATGCGTGAATTGCGGTCCCGCCGGGATCGGGTTGCGAGGGCCGCTATTGCATAACAACCAAATACATATGAATGACTTAACGACAAATTGGATTTTCGGTTACGGCTCCCTGATATGGCGGCCTTCGTTCGATTTTGTGCATGCTCAGCCGGTATTACTGCGTGGTTGGCAGCGACGCTTCTGGCAAGGCTCTCCCGACCATCGCGGAACGCCGATCGCGCCAGGTCGGGTCGTCACCATCGTAGAGCAAGCCGGGGCCGAGTGTTGGGGGATGGGATTTAACATCACCGGGTTCGAAACGGAGAAAATCCTGAGTGAGCTCGATATCAGAGAAAGCGGTGGTTACGTGCGTTTGCCTGTGCAAATTGAATTTTCAGACGGTTCTCATACCGAAGCATTGACTTATTTCGCGCCGCCGGAAAATCCGAACTATCTCGGACCAGCGCCACTGGCACAGATGAGTGAACAGATACATAGCAGTGTTGGCAAGAGCGGTCGCAACGCGGAATATGTCATGAGACTAGCCAAGGCCTTGCGTGAATACGACTTGCCAGACGATGAAGTCCGCGCCTTGGATTCCAGCGTTCGCCAGGTTTCTGATAAATCGGGACATGGCTGAGTTAGATCTGGCAGCGGCCTCGCGCGGTGAAATCGCACGATGAAATGGTTTATGCGAATTGTTTTCGGCGTGGTGGTAGTTGCTGGGCTGTTGTGTGCCTATGTGGCGACACTTGACGTCAATCAATATAAGTCCGAAATAGTCAATTACGTGACGGCACAGACTGGGCGAGCGTTTTCGATTGACGGCGATATCGGACTTAAGTTGGCTCTCGTGCCAACAATCAAAATCGAAGGTGTCACATTCGGCAATTCGGATTGGGCTGCCCACGGGACCATGGCAACGGCACAACGAATTGAAGCGCAACTTGCGCTGTTACCACTATTTTATGGCCAGTTGTCGGTCAAAAAATTCGCCGTCGTCGGTGCGAGAGTGTCTATTGAAATCAATCGCGAGGGGCGCGGCAATTGGATCCTCGATCGCGATGCGAGTGATTCCGTCGAACCCTCGTCATTTAGATTGCCGGAGTTTGATTTCCAAGAAATTTCCGTAAGACAGGTGGTCGTCGAATATCGGATGCACGAAGAACCAGCGCAGGAAATCGCACTCGATGTGCTGCGAATAAATTCGACGGGCTTCGGTCAACCGGTTGCCCTGGTCGTCGGCGGCGCTTACCAGCAGCGACCGTTCAATCTCCAGGGGCAGCTATCACCCTTGAACCGCCTCATCGGCAACGAGCCTTACGCGATCGATATCAACGGGTCATTCGACGCCATCGAATTTTCCATGAGTGGAGAAATTGAGCAGCCGTTAGACGGCCAAGGCGTCGACTTAGGCCTCGAGATTCATGTGCCAGAGCTAGCAAGTGTCGCGACAATGTTCGACTTGGAGTTAGCGCCCGGAGGACCGCTCGACGTCTCGACCGAATTGACCGACCGAGCATCTGGATACGGATTTAGCGGTGTGAAGGTCGTTACGCAACGAAGTCAACTTGGGGCCGATTTGGTGCTCAAGCGCACTGCAAAATCATGGGATATAGTAGGTGAATTGTACGGATCGCGTCTCGATACCGGTGATGTTCCCAAGCTTGGGAGCGACGCTGCCAACAGCCCTCGAGTGTTCTCGGAACAAGCTTTGGAACTCAGTTGGCTAGAAGCTCTGGAAGCGGATATCGATCTCTCGATCGAGTCCGTCGTTAACAAGCGTTTAGAATTATCGACGCTCAAAGGCAAGATTGAAGTTGGCGATGGCCGGATTAATGTATCGTCAGTCTCTGCGCGTATTAACGAAGGCACACTGAACGCGGATATCTCTTTGGACGCATCGACTGGCATAACCAAGGTTGCGTTAGATATTCGAATCGACGCACTCATGCTGGGCGATCTCGCGGTGTTTGCGCAAGACAACGTCATTTCGAATGGTCTGACAGTGTTAAACCTTAAGCTCAAAGGTAAAGGTCGTTCCATGGCCTCGATACTAGCGAATGCGAACGGAGTACTAGACTTGGAAACGCGCGACGCAATTGTTAATCATCGTGCCGCGGGGCTTGTGAGCGGCGACTTATTGTCAGGGTTCATAGATATGCTGAATCCGCGCAAGGCATCCGATGGCCGAACGCGCATAGAATGTGGTGTTGTCCATTTTCCGATAGTTAATGGCATCGCGACCAACAGCACAGGGATCGGATTACGGACGCCGGAGCTAACAATTCTTGGTGGTGGATCTGTGAGCCTGAAAGATGAAAGCATCGATATTGGCATTAAACCAAAACCACGCACTGGTGTTGGTTTAAACGTGTCGGGATTGATCGATTTTGTCCGTCTGGGTGGGACGCTACACGATCCCAAGCTGGTAACCGATGTCGCGGGTGCCGCCACCGCGGGACTTAAAGTTGGGGCTGCGGTCGCGACAGCCGGGTTATCGATTTTGGCCGAAGGCATATTCGACCGTTTAACCGCAGACCACGACGCCTGCGCAATCGCATTAGGTAAGGAGAAATTCCATGATCAAGATGCTGATCGACCATCCATTATTCAAAACACGACGACTAAAACGAGAGACGTCCTCGAGAACGCCGGCGCTAAAGTGAAAGGCGTATTTAAAGGATTATTTGGTCGCTGAAATAACTTTGGCTTCAGATGTTTAATCGATACGTCGGCATTGATTACTCGGGTCGCCTAGCGCCTGTCTCAAGAATTGCAGAGCTACAGGTCTTTAGTGCGACTCCGACGAGTAATCCCGAACCTATTTTGGTCCCTAACACGGGTGCGCAACATTGGTGCCGAAAAGATCTTGCTGCATGGTGCATCAGCGAATTGATGCGCGACAGCCGCAGCTTTTTCGCAATCGATCATGGGTTCTCATTTCCCGCTGCTTACATGCGCCGTCATGAATTGACCTCATGGAAACAATTTCTCGACCATTTTCATGGTTTATGGCCGACCGACCGCGATCATATGTATGTCGATTTCGTGCGGAAGAACAATCCGCCAAGCGGCACGCCTCATGAGCTTCGCATCTGTGAGCAATGGACGGAAAACGCCGGCAGCGTGTTCGATTTCTCGGATCCTAGCGGTTTTGCGTATTCAACACATGCCGGAATCGTCTGGATGCATCACATTCGCCAGTATCCGGGCTTGTCGGACAGAGTGCATTTTTGGCCGTTCGACGGCTTCGACGTGCCGATGCACAAATCGGTTATTGCCGAGACGTCCTCATCGCTATTTCACCGCCGATTCGAAGGTGGTGATCGTGGCCGTGATGAGCACGAGGCGTATTCCGTAGCGATGTGGCTAAAGCAGGTCGATGGTCGCGGGTCTTTGGAACAATACCTGAACCCTCCCTTGACGCCGCCGGAACGCCAGACTGCAGAATTGGAAGGTTGGATTATCGGCGTCTACTAGACTGCATGGCGCGCTTTTTCACCGTGATGCGCCTTCGTGTCGCTTTCCAGCGACAGATGATTGCTAGCGGCTCGCCTAGTCTCCTAGCGAGTGACCTTGCGGAAACCACGATGTGACAAGGGTCACACGCGGATCAGCTAATCTTGTGATGCCGTTCAGATAAACGCCTATCCAGCCGCTATTTTTCAAACCTTGGCTCAATAATTGGATCTATCTTAAGTACCGCGCTGCTTGTCGGCGCGTTTCGTCAACTTAATAGGATGGCTCGGTGTGGATAGTGCAACCAACCCTGAAGAAAATCTAAGTTCGCAGATGCGTGCGCAGCCGGAGTTGATTTGCGGTAGCATCGCAGCCGCCGCCGTTGCTGCAACTGTCTGGAGCTCGACAAGTAGTCCAGTCGTTCTTGGATGGCTCCTGCTTACTCAATTAGTGTACGGCACGCGCTTGTGGCAACTTCGAAAACTGGCTCGCAAATCCGAATCCGAACCCTCGGAGTCGTTGGCAGCTGTCGTCGGTGTCACGCTGTCGGGCTTCCTTTGGGGGGCCGCGGCGACCGGTTGCTTAATGACCCAGGGAGTGACGTGGTTAACCGGCATTGCCTTAACGACGACTACGATACTCACTATTCTCGTACTCGGCAGTTACTTAGGTCGACGTCGTATCGTCGTACCGTATGTCGTTGCCACGAGTGCGCCAATAGGAATTGCCGGATTAGTCGCACTCGATCGTGCGACCGTCGTCGTGGGCGTGTCGAGCATGCTTTTCATGGCGGTAATTTCGGTATCGGCAAAATACATCGAAAGATTCGTTAAACATTCCGGCGAGATTGCAAAAGATCGGGAAAAGTATTTGGCACTCCTCCAGTCGTCGGAACAAGAAGTCAAGAAACTAGAGATCGGATTGAAAACTACTAACGAAAAGTGCTTAGTATTGGAGGAAGAGATCAGTTCGCTAAGCTCGAATTTGACGATAAGCGAGGGCAAGGCCGACGCGTTAGCGAACGCACTAGACCGGGTTACGCCTTACGATACGCAAACTGGGCTCCTCAACGCTAAGAAATACGTCAACGTTCTAGAACGCGAATGGGCCAGGATGTTGCGACAAGAGCTGCCAATCAGTGTCGTTCACATGTGCATAGATAACTTTGACGAGTACAAGGAAAACTACGGAAATATCGCGTACGAGTCGGCGATTCGTCGAATCGCGGAGTTAACGAGGCGTATCGGAACACGCCCTGGCGATGTCGTGGCAAGGCTAGAAGAAAACAAATTCGCGCTGCTATTTCCCGAAGCGGACAACAAGAATGGTGAGATATTGGCGGGCGTTTTGCGCGAGAAAATTCGACGTCTCAACATGCCGAACCACAGTTCGCCAATGCACTCGGCGGTGACCGCAAGTTTCGGGGTCGCGACGGCAATTCCGAATAGTGATCTGACAATTGAGGAATTCGCGAAGCGGGCAGATTCGGGACTCTACGAAGCACAATTTCAAGGCGGAGATAAAGTGGTTCGCTATCGCGTGATGAACAACGTCAAGCTAGAGCGTTGGAACCGCGACCAAGAAGGTGAACTTACACCAGACGGACTCATCCGAAAGCTGTCGGTATGGGGCTACGACACAACCCCAAGAACCTACAAGCCGGGCGAGTACTCCGCTGATAAGCGTATTCAACTAGATACGGTCGATGCGATCGTTCAGGGTCAACTAAAAGTCTCGCTGGAAGGCGAATCGCGCGTGCTAAAACCCGGCGATTGCTTATTCATTCCTAAAGGCCTGGTGACGAGCGCGGAAGTTGTCGGCGACAAACCGGTCATCTGCCTTGAAGGCACGAGGGTCTAACTTCTCACTAGACGTCTATTCCGACGGGCGGTCTGCGCGCGCCGACCCGACTTGCACGGCCGATTTCTATTCGTAAGTGTTAGACAATAAGCCGCATAATGACGGCATGCCTGAACTACCGGATATCGAGAATTATCTTGTCGCGCTACGCGCGCGAATCAACGGCACCCGGGTCGTGTCCGTTTGCGCGCACAATCCCTTCTTATTGCGCACCGTTGAACCCACGCTCGGCGAAGTCGAGGGTCTGAAAGTTACTGCGCTCCGGCGAGTCGGCAAACGTATCAGCATAGGTTTGGAACGCGACATCTGGCTGGTGATCCATTTAATGATCGCGGGACGCCTTGCATGGCGCGATTCGACGGCTAAGAAGCGACCTCCGAAATCTCTGGCAACGTTTGAATTTGAATCGGGATCGCTGTTTCTGACCGAGGCCGGATCAAAGAGACGTGCCTCCCTGCACGTTGTGAAAGGGGAGGATGCACTTGCCGCACTCAACCCTAATGGTCTGGAAGTCCTGCAAGCCGACTATCCACAATTCGCCGAACGTTTGAGCCTACGCAATCACACCTTGAAACGAGCGCTTACAGATCCGCACTTATTTAGCGGCATCGGAAACGCCTACTCCGACGAAATACTCCATCACGCAAAACTCTCACCAATCTCTCAAACACAGAAACTCAACGACGGGGAAATCGAACGCTTATACCGGTCGATTCAAACTGTGCTCTCGGAGTGGTCAAATAAATTGCGCCAGCAAACGGCCGGTGGTTTTCCGGAAAAAGTGACCGCTTTTCGGCGAGATATGGCAGTACACGGCCGTTTCGGAGAACCGTGCCCAGATTGTAAAACGACGATCCAAAGAATTCGCTACGTACAAAATGAATTGAATTATTGTCCGCGATGCCAGACCGGTGGGAAGGTATTGGCCGACCGAGGATTATCGCGCTTGCTAAAGAAGGATTGGCCACGAACCATCGAAGAATTAGAGGCGACAAGGGTGAAAATCTAGCTAAACTGTACCCCGGCCGGCCTATTTTTAGGACCCACTGTGACTGCGGAATTTGAAAGCAAGGCACGGAGTGTTAGCACCAGCGGGCGGGATTAATGTAACCGCCCTTGGACGACATTTTTCGGAGATTTAGCCATGAGTGTCTCAGCAAAGAACTTAACCCCAACACCGAGTGTCGAAGATCCACGTTGGATTGCGGTGCTAGCGCGCGACCCGGACGCCGATGGCCGCTTTTATTATGCGGTTAAAACAACGGGCGTTTATTGCCGTCCGTCGTGCGCTTCACGTCTTGCACGGTTTGAAAACGTCACGTTTTATTCAACATGTGAACAAGCCGAAGCGGCAGGGTATCGTTCGTGTCTACGCTGCAAACCAGATGAACGAAGCATCCGAGAATGCAACGCGGATAGAGTCGCCCAGGCGTGCGGCATCTTAGAGCAGTGCGATGAATCAATGCCATTGAATGAATTGGCGGCCAGAGTGGACATGAGTCCCTACCATTTTCATCGTGTCTTCAAAACTACAACAGGGCTGACTCCGCGGCAATATGCTAGTGAGTGTCGGGCAAATAGAGTTCGAAACTCGCTCGCCGGAACAGGTAGCGTAACGAGCGCGATATTTGATGCAGGGTATAGTTCCAGCAGTCGTTTTTACGAACGGTGCGATGATTTCCTCGGCATGACCCCAAGCGATTATCGAGCCGGCGGCACGAATGTCGAAATACACTTTGCGATCGGGGAATGTGTCTTTGGAACGATTCTGGCCGCGGCGAGCCAGCGCGGTGTTTGCGCTATCTTGCTCGGCAGCGATCCGGACGTTCTACTACGAGAGTTACAAGATCGATTTCCGCAGGCCCAATTGATCGGCGCAGATCCGGTATTCGAGTCTGTTATTGCGAAAGTGATCGGCTTCGTTGAGGCGCCTTCCACAGGCCTCGATCTACCGTTGGACGTCGGTGGCACAATTTTCCAACGACGGGTATGGCATGCCTTAGCTAAGATCCCAATTGGTGAGACAATGAGTTATGCCCAAGTTGCGAAAAGTATTGGTGCTCCGAAGTCCGCGCGAGCTGTTGCGAAAGCCTGCGCGGCGAACGCCCTCGCAGTAGCTATTCCCTGCCATCGGGTGGTGCGCAGCGATGGTGCGATCTCAGGATACCGTTGGGGCGTCGAGCGAAAGCGTCAACTGCTCGACCACGAAGCTGATTTCGCCAAATCGACGTCATGAAATCGAATAACGATGAGAGCACGATCACTCGACTAACACGACTCGATTGGACTCGAATCGACCGAGACCTGGATGCGTGTGGTAATGCGGTCATCGATAACTTACTGACTAACCAAGAGTGCGCGGATCTCGCCTCACTGTATGACGTCGACCCCCTATTTCGAAAAACCGTGAGCATGGCTCGGCACGGATTCGGACGCGGCGAGTATCGTTATTTCTGCTACCCCTTGCCGGATATCGTGCAGCAACTTCGCCAATCGTTCTACGCATACCTGGCGCCCATCGCCAATCGTTGGAACGACGCAATGGGGATAGCCTTACGCTTCCCACTAGAGTTCGAGGATTATATTGCGAATTGTGCGACCGGTGGCCAGACGGAGCCCACACCGTTATTGCTGCGCTATGGCGTGGGAGATTTTAATTGCCTACATCAAGATCTTTACGGTGAGGAGGTATTTCCGTTACAGATTGCGATCCAGCTAAACGCGCCTAGGCGCGATTTCGACGGCGGTGAGTTCGTGCTGACGGAGCAGCGTCCGCGCATGCAATCGAGAGTCGAAGTGGTGCCCTTGCAGCGCGGCGATGCTGTGGTGTTCCCTGTCCACCGTCGTCCAGTGAAGGGTTCGCGAGGCTACTATCGAGTGAATATGCGCCATGGGGTCAGTCGCTTACGCCGTGGTCATCGCATCACAGCAGGGATTATTTTGCACGACGCCAAATGAGTTGTCTTGCGTTGGGCTAAAAGAGGCTAGTAACTGGGCGGTGTAATTGCGTACATAACTATCGTTTCGCCGTCGCTAACATTCCGGTAGCGATGCGGTTCGCTACTCGGGAAATTGAAACTATCGCCTTCCTCTAAGATAAACGAACGTTCTCCAACGGTTATCTCAATCTTGCCTTGCATCACCATGCCGCCTTCTTCGCCACGGTGAACGTATTTGTCGCCGGTGCTGGCCTGCGGCTCGAAATGCGTCAAGATTAATTCCAAGCTGCCTTCGAG
Source organism: Gammaproteobacteria bacterium (assembly GCA_047611905.1). Classification (GTDB taxonomy): domain Bacteria; phylum Pseudomonadota; class Gammaproteobacteria; genus UBA11873. The sequence continues at coordinate 17,651 of JBLFWZ010000003.1, forward strand.
AGTTGGCGACAACAAGTAATCGACAAAGCCCTCGCGAAAAATTATTCTGCGACGATTGGCCTTGCGCACGACGAGACCTTTTTCATTCGATGGGCCTTGGTTCCCGCCGCCAAAAAACCACGCGACTGTTACATCGAGCGAGCGCGCAACCGATCCAAGCGCTTTCACGGAAGGTGTGGAGATATTTCGCTCTATTTGACTCAGATATCCGATGGACAAATCGGCCCGTTCGGCAAGTTCCGTTAGTGATAAGCGCCGAGCTTTACGTAGCGCGCGGAGTTCGCTGCCATCAAATGTGCAGGGCTCGGCAGACTCCTGCGTAAACACGTCATCGTTATCTAATTGCTCGTGCAAGACGGCTTTTCCTGCTTCGCCCATGACCGACTTAATAATGCCGGCGAGGGATGTCCGCACGAAGCGGACGCAGTCTGATCACGGTAAAGGATCTAGCAAGTAGTTGTCACCCTCGCGCATGTTATCTTTCAGCCAGGTCGACGAGTCTGGAGATGTCGGTTGGATTTCGCTAACGGGGCCGCGCTCGGTGGACAATTTCGCACGTCGCGCAAGCGTTGCCTCCGTGTCTAATTCGAATGTAGCCGCATCCATCACGACACCATAGACGTCCCGTCCGGTCGCGAAACTGATAATTTCGTCGCGCACGTGATCACAGACTTTCTGTGCATCTCGGCTCAGCGGATCGCCGTAACCACCACCGCCGGAAGACACGCCAACCCACATTTCTCCAGGTTCGATTTTCATGTAGCCCTTACTCGAACAATAGTCGCGTTTCCCACTATCCAAGTATTCGCGATAATTGCCGCCGCCGATGCCGGCTGTGCCACCGAATAAGCCATACGGTGGATTCGCTGCACCATCACCGGTGGCGTGACATTCCATCGGCGTGTCGTACGGTCGGACTTCAATGCGGATACCGGTGCCGCCCATGGTCTCGCCGTGTCCCATGGAATCCGTTTCGACTTCGTGGTGATCCATCATGATCGGATAGAGCAGCTCGCTCATTTCTGTGCTGATAATTTTTAGTCCGCCCATTCCCGAAGACGTCATGATCAACGGCCATCCGTCGGCGTTTTTCGAAGCGCCGCCACCGGAACCCCCATTAAAGAACATGGCGGCCCAATCGGCGGGCTCGGCACCACGTTGATCGACACCGGAAATCGATGGGATGCAGTGAAACCCACCATAGCCAGCCGAAGAACGTTCCGGCGCTGCTTTCGCAAGTGCTTTCCAGACGACTTCTTGTTCTTGTCCTGCCGGGCACAAGGTTGCCATTGCTGTTGAAGCAGGATATTTCGCTTTTACGATGGAGCCTTCCGGCGCCTCGCAAGTGATGTGCCGCAAACACCCATCGTTGTGCGGGATATCCGGATCGATTGCAGTGAGGATCGGAATACCAGCAGACGCTTCCATGACACCTTGTGTGCCATTGGTACCGCCCGCGCCTTGCGGTGCACTGCCCGCGAAATCGACGTGAATGTGATCGTCTTTGACGGTTACCGCTGCTTTTACGACCAGGTTCGTATTACCCATGCCGTCCGAATCGACCCAAGACTCCGCTTCGTAGGTGCCATCTGGAATGTTGCGGATCTCTTCGCTCGTTCGGCGATCCGAGTAATCTAGAATCGCTTCAATGTAATTTGATAACTCGGCCGGGCCATATTCATCGACTAATTCAACCATGCGCCGTCGACCGGTCCAGATGGAGCCGAGTTGTGCTTTTAAATCGCCGTACAACAGTTCGCGATAGCGCACGTTGGCGAGATACATGTTGATCACATCCTGGCGCGGCTCGCCTTTTTCGTAAAATTTGATCGGCGGCAGTTGCAAGGCTTCTTGCCAGACGTCTTTCGCACTCGGTGCCACGCTGGTTGCTTCATACGCGCCGCAATCGAGTTGGTGTCCTTTGGTGACAGCCCAAAACAAATGTTCGCCTTTGTAAAATACCGGGCACGCAGTGACGAAATCGCCGACATGGGTATTGCCGCTGTAGGGATCGTTACTAACGATGACGTCGCCGTCGTAAACGTTGCCCTCAAAGGCTTTCACCATCGAGCGCAAAATCACGTGTAAAGAGTTCGTATGAATGGGCAACGCGTCCATCATGCAGACTTGTCGAGCGTGGACGTCATAGATCGCGCAAGAAAAGTCACGCGCCAACGCGAGTATGGAAGTCCACGAGGTGTATTCCAACGCCAAAGTCATTTCGCGCGCAATGGTGTTGAAGCGGTTCAAAATTACCGAGAACGTTATCGGGTCGATGTTTTCGTCCGCGAGTAGTCCGAAATCATCTTGTCCCAATCCAAGCTTGTCGACAGGGTCTATTGTGCTCATGGTTTACTCTCCATTTTCGCGCCGGTCCGACAATCGGCAAATCGTAATGCAGTTTCGGACCGCGCCTAGTACTCCGACAGTACAATATGGTCGGAGAAATAACGGTTGCGTCTTTATATGTTTAGTACAAAATCGCCAAATTCGTTAACTTCCAGATTTTGGCCCGGGAATACGACGATGGTGGTGTTGGCTTGCTCGACCACTGCCGGACCGACGACAGTCATTGACCGCTCCAATCTATCACCATCGTAGATGTTGGTCGTGCGATAGTCATCAATATCGCCAAAATACACTCTTCGCGTGCCTTTTTCCGCCACTGAGAGCGGTTTGTCGGTCTCTTCAAACCGCGCAATTGCAGGCGAATCGACTTTGCGATGAGCGACCGCCCGCCAGTGAAATAAATCCACCGGGCTCTCGGCAACATTATAAGTGAACATGCGCTCATGGAGGTCATGGAAAGTCTGCTCCATTTCCTTGATCGAGCTTTCGGTTAGGTCTCCCAAGGATGGTATCGGAATGGTTAATTCATGAATTTGTGCCGGATACTTAGCATCTGCAAACCGGCTTATCGTTACTTCGCCTTCTGGAAAGCCCTCTTCGATCATGTCGTCCATGGCGCGACGTTCCAACTCGGCGAGCACTTTGTTAGCGCCAACTAAATCAAAGCGTCCGGTATTCGTGGCAAACGCTTGCATGTAGTCGTGACGTACGTCGCTTACGATCATGCCGAACGAACAAAATACGCCGCTGTAACGCGGGATGATGGCTTTCGTCATCCCTAAAGTTCGAGCCAACATGCCCGCGTGGATAGCACCCGCGCCACCGCCAACCACTAGCGCGTAATGACGGGGGTCGATGCCGCGTTCGATCGAGACAACTCTAATCGCGTCGACCATGTTGTTATTAATGATGCGAAAGATGCCGTGCGCGGCCTCGGGAACACTTAAGTTAAGTGGTTGCGCCACGTGCATGTCGACGGCGCGTGCCGATAGTTGTGGGTCGATGTCTCGACGTCCGCCGAGAAAATATTCCGGGTTGATGTAGCCGAGGACGACATTCGCGTCTGTGCATGTTGGCGATGTTCCACCTTGGTCGTAGCACGCCGGTCCGGGTTCTGCACCTGCACTTTGCGGTCCGACTTGTAGCGCCCCACCTTTATCGATCCAAGCGATGCTGCCGCCTCCGGCGCCGATTGAATGCACATCGACTGCCGCAACTCCCACCGGCATTTCATGCACCCGAAGTTCGCGGGTAAGCTCAGGCGCGCCCTTACTGACCATGGACACATCGAAGCTCGTACCGCCCATGTCAACTGTGATCACATCAAGCATGCCGATTCGCTCGGAGCAGTACAAACCCGCCACGGGCGCTGCCGCCGGCCCTGAGGCGAGCGAGTAAATCGGTCGTTGGAGGATTTTATTCACCGTCGAACAACCACCGTTGAGTTGCATGATCAACAGTGGATGTTGAAATCCATTGCCGTGCAAAAATTCTTCTAACTCAATCATGTAACGCGAAATACCCGGCAACACATAGGCACTTAAAATCGTGCAAGTCGTGCGTTCCCATTCGCGGATCATGGGTAAGACATCAGAACTCAACACGACCGGGATCCCGGGTAGTTCCTCTGCAAGAATCGTTTTCACTCGTTGCTCGTGATCGGGATTGATAATCGACCACAGGAACGCGACGGCGACCGATTCAACCTTTTCGCTGCGCAGCTTCTTGGCTGCCGCCCGGACGGAATCCTCGTCAAGCGCTTTAGTGACTTCACCGGAATAATTCACCCGTTCCGTTATTGGAATGCGTAGATAGCGAGGAATGAAATCTTCCGGTGGTGGTAACTGGATGTTGTAGCGCTCCGGCTTAAAGCCGTCGCGAAAATGGATGACATCGCGAAAACCTTCGGTACACAGTAATGCTGCTTTCGGGCCATTGCGTTGGATGACCGTATTGGTCGCGATCGTTTGGCCGTGCACAAACAGGTCGATTTTCTTCAGGAATTCTTCGAGTCCGGTACCGGATTGCTCAGCGAGCGCGCGGATCCCTTGTTGGATGGCCTGGGCGGGATCGCGTGGTGTCGTCGATTCCTTCCATAACTTTATTTGTCCGTCTCCGTCGAGCAATGAAAAGTCGGTAAATGTTCCGCCAATGTCGACGCCGAGTACGTACTGCATATGAGATCCTCGTATTAAAAATCTTAGCTGGGTCCGGTTCCGCTCGTGAACGAAAATATCGGCGCTCGGCGGCTTGAACGTGCGTTCAAAGCAGCGATAAATGCATGTCTGCACGATCAGGCGTTCGCCATGATAAGCGACGAAAAATCACTTTTACCGCACATCCCCCATTATTTCATTAGTGAAATAATGGCCGAGTATTTTCACTTTTGTGACTATACTGACGGTACAATCATTACGCAATGCATATCAAATTGACACTAATTGCGGGTTCTATCGGTGCAGCGAGCACTTGGTTGAACCGCGACCAGTAGGGGGAAGGACATTGTTCACTAAGCTTTTCGAACCGACACGCATTGGCAGCATGCACCTAAAGAATCGTATCGTGCGCGCCGCAAACACCACACTCTACGCCTCGCCTAAAGATGGCGCGGTCTCCCAGTTGCTGCTCGACCATTACGCGGTGGAGGCAGCTGGTGGAGTTGGTCTTTGCTTAGTCGAGGCTTCGTCGGTAGAAGTGAATTCTCGATTGCAGTACGGCGAGCCGACTTTGGATTCAGAGTACGCGCTCGGCGGTTTATGGAGTCTGGCCGAGACCATTAAAATGAATGGTGCGAAAGCCGGCATTCAACTCATCCATGCTGGGCGCCAATGCTTAGTCCAAGAGAAGATGCCGGTCGCCCCATCACCAAGACAGGACGGTTATTTTCGCGTCCAGCCCCGCGCCGTAAATGAAGAAGAGATTGAAGTCATCCTCGATGCGTTCGCAGATGCGGTCGATCGCGCCCAACGGGCCGGCTTCGATTGCGTCGAATATCACGGCGCACACGGTTACCTACCGGCGGAATTTTTATCGCGAGAGGCGAACCACCGGACCGACAAGTGGGGCGGTTCGCTTGAAAACCGCGCGCGTTTTGGACTCGAAATTGTGCGTCGAAGCCGACAAAAGGTCGGTGCACGCTATCCTTTAATTTACAAAATTAGCGCCGAAGACTACGTCGAAGACGGGGTCACCCTCGAGGAGTCGATTCAGTTTTGCAAATGGCTTGAGGAGGCCGGCATCGACGCCATCGAAGTGTCTGGCGGTACGGGCGAAGTTTGGGAACATACTTGCGCACCGACCCATTTCCCGTACGGCAACTTAGTCCATCTTGCCGATGCCATTAAAGCAGAAGTGAATGTGCCGATCATTGCTGTTGGCGCGATTAACGAACCGGAATTCGCTGAGCAGATCCTGCAAGACGGCAAGGCCGATCTCGTGGCTTTGTGCCGCGCAATCACAGCCGATCCCGATTGGGCCAATAAAGCGGCGGCGGGCAAGCCTGAGGAAATTCGACCCTGCATTCGCTGTAACGATTGCCTAGACAGTATTTTGCCAGGCACCCCAATGCGCTGTCGGGTTAACTTCCTCGAAGGCCGCGAATCCAGTTATGAGTTGAAACCGGCACGCGAATCTAAGAAAGTCGTAGTAATCGGCGGTGGCGCGGCAGGTATGGAAGCAGCACGCACCGCGCACTACCGTGGCCATGATGTGACCTTAATAGAGAAAGGACCGGAGCTCGGTGGGCTACTCATACCGGCTTGTGTAATTCCAGCCAAGCACGACTTGGACAAACTGTTTAAGTGGTACGTAAGCGAAGTGCGACGTCTACCGATCACCGTCATGACCGGAACCGAAGCGACACCGGCCTTGGTTAAAGAGCTCGGCGCTGATGCGGTTATTGTTGCCAGCGGCCACGGCGATCAGTCGAATATTCCGCGCGGCATAAAAGGTCTTGATCACCCTAACGTAATCACCACGATGGATTTACTAGAACACCGAGCGGAGATTCAAGACAGCATTGTTATCGGCGGAGGGTTCATGGGATGCGATATCTCTCAGCATATTGCGGGCGCCGGTAAAAAAGTCACCATGCTCACCCGTTACGATAGAGAACATATCGGCGGCACCGTCGGGTTTTTTACCCGCAATTCCTTGTTCGACTTACTCGCCAAAATGCATGTTGAGATCCGCGATCAGGTCACCTACAAAGAAATCGTCGATGATGGCGTGATCGTCGAAACGCTCGACGGAGTAGAGGAACTAATTCCCGGCAAATGTGTTGTCATTGCAAATGGATTTAAGGTCGATCTCGACAGCCAAAATAAATGGCAGTCTTGCGCAGAGGAGGTGTACCTAGTCGGCAATTGCATTGACCCGGCGAATATCATGGGCACGACCCGTCAGGCGAACACTGCGGTCTATCGAATTGGAACTTAGTAACTAGCAATGACGGATAAAGAATTTCCCTCCCGCGCACGCGCCGTCGTTGTCGGCGGCGGCGTTATCGGATGTTCGACGGCTTATCACCTAGCCAAACTCGGTTGGGACGACGTCGTTTTGTTGGAACGCAAACAGATCAGCAGCGGCACAACTTGGCATGCCGCAGGGTTGATCACGACGTTGCGCGATACCGAAGCGCAAACTCGATTGGCGCAATATTCGCTGCAACTCTATAGCGATCTGGAAGTGGAAACTGGGCAAGCGACCGGTTTTATAAATTGTGGTTCGATCCAGATGGCGATGTCTGAAGACAAAGCGGAAGAAATGCGCCGTGGTTGCGCGATGGCGAGGACGTTCGGGGTCGAGAATCAGGAGATTTCACCTTCCGATGTTAAAGCGCTATTCCCGCTCGCCTATGTTGACGATTTGGTTTGCGGATTTCATTTCCCGGACGACGGAAGAGTGAACCCAGCTGACGTCGCCCAAGCACTAGCCAAAGGCGCGCGGCAACGCGGGGTCAAGATTATTGAGGACACCGCGGTCACGGAGGTGCTTTACCGTGGCAATCGCGCCGTTGGAGTACGGACAGACAAAGGTGATATTTCTGCCGAAGTGGTCGTCCTTTGCCCTGGCATGTGGGGCAGGGAAGTCGGCCTAATGGCCGGAGTCGATATACCTTTGCAGGCGGCTGAGCACTACTATTTAATCTCGGAACCCATCGACGGTGTACATAACCAATTGCCCATCTTGCGCGATCCCGAAAGAGGAGTTTACGCGCGTGAAGAAGCCGGCAAGATCATGCTTGGATTCTTCGAACCCGTCGCCGCACCGTGGGCAGTCGACGGCATCCCTAAGAATTTTTGTTTCGATGAAATTCAGCCGGATTGGGAACGCATGGAGCCGCATATAGAACTCGGCATGCAGCGTCTTCCCATTCTGTTCGACACCGGAATTCGACAATTTTTCTGTGGACCGGAATCGTTCACCCCAGATCATAATTACTTAATGGGCCGTGCCCCATTCAAAGAGAATCTGTTCGTCGCGTGCGGATTTAATTCACTCGGCATCCTGTCCGGCGGCGGCGCGGGCAATGTGATGGCGCAATGGATTACCGATGGCATTCAGCCGATGGACATTTGGGATGTCGATATCCGTCGCATTCAGCCATGCCATAACAACAAATCCTTCGTCGTTGATCGGACTTACGAATCACTGGGTATTGGCTACCAGATGCATTGGCCGAACCGGCAATGGCAAACGGCTCGCAATGTTAAGCAATCGATCCTGCACGACCGTCTTTCCGCCGCGGGTGCCTGTTTCGGCGAATCCGCCGGCTGGGAGCGGCCCAACTGGTACGCAGACCCGGGTCAGAGCGCCGCCTATGAGTATGATTTTGGACGCCAGAACTGGTTCGCTAACAACCGTGAAGAACATCGAGCTGTGCGTGAGGCGGTTGGCGTGTTCGAGCAATCTTCGTTTGCGAAACTCTTGATTCAAGGGCGCGATGCCGAGCGTGTACTCAATCGTATTGCAACCGCAGATGTTGCCGGCTCGGTTGGTAAGGTCGTATATACGCAATTCCTAAATCTGCTCGGCGGTGTGGAGGCCGATCTAACGATCACACGTTTGGCAGACGATCGATTCCTTGTTGTCACTGCCGCATTCACCCAAACCCACGTGCAAGCCTGGATCGCCGAGAATATTCCTGACGATGCTTTTTGCGTGATCACCGACGTCACGGGATCCTACGTTATGTTAAACGTACAAGGACCCAACTCGAGAGCCTTGCTGTCGGCAATATCGAGCACTGATTTCGCCACCAAAGCGTTTCCATTTGGAACCATGCAAGCCATTGAAATCGGTTATCAATCGGCGATGGCGGTGCGTATCTCTTACACGGGCGAACTGGGTTGGGAACTATACATACCTACGGAGATGGCCTTACCGGCCTACGATCAATTGGTCGCGGCCGGGCTGGAATTTGGCCTAAAACATTGCGGCTACCATACGCTCAATAGTTTGCGCATCGAAAAAGCTTATCGCGAATGGGCACACGACATGGGACCGAAGGAAACGCTGCTGCAAGCAGGTTTGGCTTTCACTGCCGCGTGGGACAAACCAGGTGGTTTTATCGGGCGCGAAGCACTTCTATCCGAGCGCGAAAAGGGCCCCTTGAAGTCTCGGCTTGTGCAATTCTTACTGACCGATCCGGAACCAATATTAACGCACAACGAGCCGATACTGCGCGACGGAGTGTCCGTCGGCTACACCTTGTCGTCAGGTTACGCGCACACCTTAGGCGGCTGCGCGGCACTTGGTTACGTCCATTGTGAACAGGGTGTCGATGCCGTGTTTGTAGATTCGGGCCGCTTTCAAATCGAACAAGCTAATCGCACATACGACGCGCGTGCTTCACTGGCGCCAATGTATGATCCAAAAAGCCTTCGCACTCGCAGTTAATCCGCAATATTTGCGACCCGTGTTTTGAACTGCCATTTTGCATCGGCTCTTTCGAAAGACGGTTGTCTCAATCTACACTCGCTCTAGTTTCACGATCGGATTTAAAGCGCCAAAGCGTTCGCGGCTCTTGTGCACGCCGCTGACTTTAAATTGACCGTGTTGCGCAACAAATATTTGCTCAACGTCAGCTGCTTGCAATAAGTGATATCGAGCGCTGCTGCCCTTGTGGTTTTCGAGTGCAAGTACATTGTCGATTGGCCATCCTTGATCGATTGCTAGGTGGCGGAGATCGTGATGCGCAAAATCAGAAATAACCGACCACACATCGTGCGGCCGCAGACCTTCGGCAACCGATGTCTGCATCGCGACCCACAGGCGGAGTTTCAGCGCGCTTAAGCTCGCGATCCTGCGGTGCTTTAAATCGAGGAGTACGTCGTCAACCGTTTCCATGCGTCCGTCGCTACAGAACAACCGAACGAGTAATTGCCCGCCGGGTCTCAATATTGTCGACAATTTTCTCGCGAGTGCGGTCTGTTGATCAGGATACGCGAGTAAGCCAAGTCCACCGTCGCAAAACGCGATGTCGAATGACGCTGCCGGAAAATCCATTGAATCCCAGCTCGACCATTGCACTTCGTCGACGTTTCCGGGCCACACGTAGGTAATCATGTCCTGAGAACGATCGACCGCCCTCCACACAGTCGTCGGTGGTACGCGTAAAGAACGAATTTCGGGTGTCACACCGAGCACTAATATCCGTAACGGTTTGGAGGTTTCCAGGCCATCGAGGGCGGATTGATAAATAGCGAGATCGAAGCTCGACGGACGCAACGGCGGGGTTACCTGATGCCAGATCCGCGCGATATGCGGCCAGTGCGCATTACGATTCGAGGTTGGCTTAGTTTCTTGCAAGGTCGGGTCTTTGATTAGGTGGCATGTCTAGCGATACGCCGCCACGGCTTCAACGTCACCAAGCACGTCATCAAATTTGCGCCGGTAAGCCAGCAATTGTTTCGCCGATAAAAATTCTTCACCTTCTCCACGTTGCCCGCGGCGCAAGAACGCGGCCGATTTAATCTTATACGGCGAGTCAGCTGCAGCCGGAAAATGCGAGGCTTGAGGGCCGAGCTGCGCTTCATGGATTTTCATGAAACTAAATGTCGATCGTTCACGAACGCGCGCCATCACGGTTTCGTCAACGGCGAGGTCGCAAAATTTCGCTAGCCCCGTGACGCAGCGTTCGAAGTCTTCGAGCAGATCTTCGTACTTGACGACGATCACAGGTCGGTCCAGCCGATTGGCAGTCCAATCCTTAACGTGCGCAAACCAATTGTAATTGCCGTCATTAAGGAATTCTTCGAAATGGAGGTCGAAGCTTCCTTCGAAACCTTGGAAATTACGTCGATGATGATACCAAGAGACTGCCACGTCTTTGCCGTCTCGAATGACATAAACAGTTTTTCCTAGAGAATGCGTCGCCATGAAAGCGTAATCGTTGTGTGTTTTCAAGATGCGCGGATTGGGTGGATCAGCGGGGGCAATGCCGCGTAGTGCAGCGTAATAAATCCACGGCGAGACATCGAATAAATGCTCGAAAGTCATGTCACCGCAGGTCGTTAATTGATAGAGGATCATTTGCATCCAAGTCGTCCCCGACTTGGAAAACGTCGCCACCCAGATGTCCGAATCACGCGATCCGAACTGCTCGAGGTATCGGCGATAGCGCTCGGCGATTTCTAAACCTACCATCATGATCCAGCGTCTAGAAACGAATTGATACCGCGGGCGAGTTGGTCGGCTGCCGCGTCTGCATTCGGGCTACCACCGTTTGGGAAAGTCGGTGTGCGGTTAACGTCCAACAGCACTTCGCGCCCGTTGTGGATGACGAAATCGAATTTACCAAACTCAAAACCCAGTGTTTTTTGCCAATGAGCCAAATTCCGTGGCGGGTCGACCGCAGAGCGCTCAAAAACGTTGTGCGATTTTACCTGTTGTTCTTTTGATCGCCACAACGCGCAGCGCTGTTCGTTGCCAAAAAATGTCCACACACGCACACAATAATTGCCATCGGGGTCGACCTCCGGGGTAAAGCGCTCGACGATCAAGCCAGGTTGCCGCCAAACCGGATCCGGGACGTCGTTTATGCTTTGAAAGATCGGGTAATGGGTTAGCCGTGGGCCAACCGGGATGTCTGATTGGAGACCTAGTTTCTGCATAGCGGCACGCGCATTGAATTCCGGTAGTCCACCGAAATTAGTGTCCGTTTTGACGATCACAGATCCATTCCAAGCGTCGCCTCGGGACAGTATGTTTTCGCTGAACAACGATTTGGAAATATCGAAGACGGATCCGTTGATGACTTTTGGGTACTGTTGGAGCAGGGCTCGGTAAGGCTCCGTGACGAGGGTCATGTTGACGTGCAGAATTGCCAAATCGCCTGCTGGCGGGCGTGTTGCGCCACGATGCCAAAGTACCTCGTGACCAGCAGCAATCCAACGTGTTGCGAAAGCAGCCAACATGAATGGGTTCGCAATCTGGTACTCATGTTCGAGTATTACGATACGGGCCATAAATAAATATTAATGCAGGGAGCTGGTTTTTTGTGTTCGCAGCGCATCCTAGTGCACTCGATAGTTTTTGCGAATCGATATTGTCGCTCATCTATTGATGAAATACGTAGCGCCAAACTTCGGCGAAAAGTGGCGCGAGATGCTTCTCATCTGAAGGCGCCTGGAATGGTCTTAATTCGGTCCGGCTCCGAAGCGGCGCCGAGTTCGACCAAGCCCTCACCACCAGGGCTCCACAATCGAACGACTAACCGCGCGAGCAATTGTTTTATTATGTCTACGGGACACTCTCCGAATGCACTAGATAATGTCCCAGCCGTCGAGAACATGGGGCTTCGCCAGACGTAACGTGAAAATTCAAAAGAATTCCACGCCATCTTTTAAGTAAAGCGAATGGCTGGTCTGTCCATGTGATAATACGTTCGCTTGGCCCGAGGAGTTTCTGATTCAATTATCCGTCAACAACAATGCATAGAATCCATATCACGGGTGCCAGCCCACGAACTGGCACGACCTTAATTGCTGAGGCGATGATTGCCAGCTTCGATATCGATTGCTTTTGCGATCACGAAGCTCGGATATTCACGCCACCCCCACGCGATGGCAAGGTATTTTTGACTAAATCGCCCCGCGATATTCTTCTAGCCCAAGCGGCGCTTAAGCAATCCTCGCAGTTGCATGTGATATTCATGTTGCGCGATCCGCGCGACGTGATCGTTAGCCGACATAATCGTAATCCGGATCGATATTGGGCGGGGTTGAAATTCTGGAAAGCCTACACGCAAGCCGCCCGCCCGTTACTGCAACACCCCCGTTTCATCACGCTGCGTTACGAAGAACTTGTGTCAGATCCCGACGCGACTCAAGGTGAGCTCGCTAAGCGCCTCCCGTTTTTAGCGCATCGCTCGGCGTTCAGCAAATTTCACCAAGTCGCCAAACCAACACAAGATTCAGTGACGGCACTCGGCGGCGTGCGCGAAATTTCAACGGCGCGCGTGACAAATTGGCGGAATCATCTCCCACGAGTGGCTGGTCAAATCGCGTTGCACGGTTCGATAGTTCAAGACTTGATCGAATTTGGTTATGAACATGACGACTCTTGGCTGAGAGAAATCGACGGGGTGGTTCCAGATCTGACGCCGAGCCACTGGTCGGAGTACTTCACGGCCCAAGCGCTGGAGCGAATGTCAAAGATGCCGTGAGTTGATAACCAGTCTGACGCTAGGCGTTGATGGCCGTGGGCAGAGTTTCGAACCGGATTAATCGCGGGGCACGACCTCACCCACACAATTATCTGTCGCTATCGTGTTCAATTAGGAACGCAATGATCAACGGGATCACCCGCTCTGGCTGCTCGAATAGGACGAGATGCCCAGCGTGGTCGATTTCGTGCAAGCGCACCCGATCCGGGAACTCACTCGCCAACGCGCGACCATTTTCCGGCGGCGCAATGTGATCGTTCAGTCCTTGTATGACCATTATCGGTGCCGTCCCACCTGCCCACCATTCACCAATCGGCGTCGTCCGTGCAGCCAGTTCGTGCGCTCTTCCAGCCTTGCGCCAAACAGTGTGAGTAATCGGTAATGTGCTTCTCATTCGATTGCCTGCGCCTGCGACCGGAGGAAACAGGCCGCCGGCTGAAATAAGACAGGTACTTATCACCTGGTCGGGATAATCAGCTGCAACACATCGGGCGACTCTGTTGCCCAGAGCCCGACCAATCACATGCGCAGGCTCTGCGAGCGAATCAATGACAGCTGCAACGTCGCGGGCGAGGTCACGCAGGCTCAGATTATCCAGCGGACCATTACTCGAACCGACACCGCGAGGGTTGAGAGCGATCGCGCGGAAACCGGCTTCGGCAAGAGCGCGCCCCAGCAGCAAAAATTGTTCGATGCCAGACCCGCCGCGTCCCGGCAACATCAATACCGGTGTTCCCGAACCGAGCGTACCGAATTCGATCGCACCATCGTCGGTTGCGAGCGTCTGGCGGGTAAACTCAGAGGCGCTGATTGCTAGGTTTTTAATGTCAATTTCCGAGTGACTCGCTTTTATGCTGGTAAACGTTAAGCCCGTGTGAGGCCCGATCATAATCCGGCCTCACGAAAACCGCGATCATACGTTGGAAGGCGGGCGGACAATCTCACTTCCAGGCTTGTTTGAGACTATCGGGGTGTTGTGGCTATCGAAGACTGGCGTCAAACGACAAGATCCTAGTTAGTCAGATCGACGATTAGATGTGAATGAGTGGCCAAATTTCAGGAACGACGGTACGGGCACGCGTGCCGAGTAGGACTTCATTTTGGGATGGTCACGGAACCCGGACTTTCACGTCAATTCGACGAATTGTATCTCGTGCCACCGAAATTGTTCGACACGCCGACCGAGATCATCACATAGCAACTTGGGCACGTTCCGATGCCGCGTTTGATTCGCAAACGAGCGTGACTGCTAGTGTAAGTATGACGAGTCCGCCGCTCCCTCGTGCGGTTGATCGTAGGTGGTCGTTATTATGCGCGCGATAAGCTCTCGCATTTTGTCTGGCGCGTCGTCATTGCTCACCTGGCAAGTGCCAGCGTTATAGTGGCCACCGCCACCGTAGTCGAGACACAGTCCGCCAATGTTTACGTCGGACGATCGATTCAGTATCGACTTACCAATCGCAAATACCGTGTTCTGACGCTTTAATCCCCACATGACATGCATTGAAATGTTTGTTTCCGGGTACATGGCATAGATCATGAACCGATTGACGGCGTAAATCGTCTCTTCCTTACGTAAGTCTAGAACGACAAGTTCATCGTGAACCGTCGTACAGCGTCGGATCTGCTCGCGGGCGAGTTCTTCATGCTCAAAGTACATCTCAACACGTTCGTTTACATCCGGCAGCCCCATAATGTCTTGGATAGATAATGTACGGCATTTGTCGATTAAATCTTTCATGAGCTGGTAATTCGAAATACGAAAATCCCGAAAACGGCCGAGGCCAGTACGTGCGTCCATCAGGAAATTGAGTAATACCCAACCGTTCGGTTCTAGAATATCTTGCTGACCGAAGCGCGCGGCGTCGCTCTTGTCTACGGCTGCCATCATTTCTTTCCAGGCTGCCGGGAATTTGCCGCTGCCGCCGTAGTAATCGTAGACGACTCTTGCGGCGGAGGGCGCGTTCGGATCGATGATGTGGTTGTCGGCAATCTCGGTATTGCGCACCGTTTCACTGAGATGGTGATCGAACACGAGATGCGCGCCGGGAACGTACGGCAAGTTCGTCGTGATGTCGCGATCCGTGATTTCTATGATGCCATCCTGCATGTCCTTGGGGTGCACAAACTTGATGTCATCAATAATCCCAAGCTCCGTCAACAACACGGCGCACACTAAGCCGTCAAAATCGCTGCGAGTGACTAGTCGGTAGGTTTGTTCGCTCATGTTCGTGCTCCGTTAAGTACAAATGCCATGCCGTGGGGCGGCAAATCCGCGTATGGCATTTGGCGTTTCCGATCCTATCGACGTACGGCCGAATTTCTTGAACCTTGCCTGGCGGATTGGGCCACAAACCGGCTTTAAGCCTCGGTTCGAGCGCGGTTAACGGTGGCCTGTGGTCGGTTCTCCAATAATATCGACCCGGATCGACGAATCCGCGCCTTCTCTCGGATAACTGCACCGAAGTCCTATGATCCCTGGTATAAATAGCCGGTGGATTCAATTCAGATCGATCAGCCGATATGGGCTGCAAGAAACCATCATCACTCGACCGTAAACGAAACGCGCAAGCCCGTTCGCTGGGGCTGGAACGACAAACATGCATTGCGAAAACTGCCGACACACCAATAGCCCGAACGATAAGTTTTGCTCACAGTGTGGAACGCCACAAATTGCTCGATGCTCGGGCTGCAACGCGGATCTAAAGTTAGCTGCGAAGTTTTGTTCGGACTGCGGGACAGCCGTCTCCAAGGCCGAATCTCCAGCCGCGCTGGATCTGCGGGCGACACCGTCACCGAGTCGCACTGTCGCAGATTACACGCCGAAGCATCTCGCAGAGAAGATCTTGCAATCGCGCTCGGCGCTCGAGGGCGAACGTAAGCAGGTCACGGTCCTGTTTGCCGATGTTAAAGGTTCAATGGACTTGGCCGCGCGAGTAGGGGCGGAGGATTGGCATGAATTGCTTGACCGCTTTTTCGCGATTTTAACCGAAGGCGTACATCGCTACGAAGGCACCATTAATCAGTACACGGGTGATGGCGTGATGGCTTTATTCGGTGCGCCCATTTCTCACGAAGATCATGCACAACGGGCGTGTTATGCAGCGGTGCAAATGCGCGACGAACTGCGTCGCCTATCGGTCGAATTGCGCATGGAAAAAGGCATCGACCTCGGCGTTCGCATGGGAATAAATTCTGGCGAGGTGGTGGTTGGAAGGATCGGCGACGATTTACGCATGGATTACACGGCGCAAGGGCACACCGTTGGGGTTGCGCAGCGTCTTGAACAACTCGCGGAGTCCGGTCACGCCTATATCAGTGAGCATACCGCGCGCTTGGTTGAAGGATACTTTCAATTATCCGACCTAGGCACATCGAAAATATCCGGCTCCGATGTGCCGGTCGGTGTATTCGATCTGGATACCACAACCAATGTCCGTACCCGGCTGCAAGTATCAAGATCGCGTGGTCTCACGCAGTTCGTCGGCCGTAAGGACGAAATGGATGCATTGAATGCCGCACTTGCCCGCGCGCGCAATGGCCATGGACAAGTAGTCGGCGTTGTGGGGGAACCCGGATTAGGCAAAAGCCGTTTATGTTTTGAATTTGTCGAGCGCTGCCGCGCACAAAGCATACCGATCTACGAAGCGCATTGCCCATCTCACGGTCAACAGATCCCATTTATTCCTATCCGGGAATTATTCCGTAATTATTTCGATATCTCAGACCAAGACACAGGGACTCAAGCGCGGCAGAAAATCGCCGGCATGTTGTTGCTGCTCGATCCGGAGATGCATAGCGGGTTGCCTGTGTTATTCGATTTTTTAGGGGTGGGCGATCCAGACCACCCGGTGGGATCAATCGAAGCCGACGTGCGTCAGCGACAAATGTTTGACTTACTCCACAAGATATCGCGGGTGCAAAACGAGCGTGGTCTGGCCTCACTTATTTTGATTGATGACTTGCATTGGATTGATAGCTGGAGCGACGAGTTTGTCGCTCAAATGGTTGAAGCAACTCAAGCAAGTCACACGCTCTTGCTGGTTAATTTTCGACCGGAGTATCAAGCTAACTGGACTAGCAAGCCCTACTATCAGCAATTGCCGCTGGTACCACTTGGGGCGGACGACGTGCAACAAATGGTCACGAGCTTGTTAGGGGCTGATGCGTTAGTTCAGGTACTGATTGAGAAGATCAGGGACTGGACGACCGGTAACCCCTTGTACGCCGAAGAAGTCATAAATACCTTAATCGAAACCGGTCAGCTGCAAGGCAAGCTCGGGTCGTACCGCCTGAGTACAGATGTCGCGGCACTTGAAGTGCCAGCCAGTGTGCAAGCGATTATCGCGGCACGAATCGATCGCTTAACCGAACGCGATAAAACGCTTCTGCAGGCCGCCTCAGTTCTCGGCAAAGAGTTCTCACGGCCGATCGTCGAAAAGGTAGCGAGTTTACCCGCGGGTGAATTCACGCCAACGATTGAAGCGCTTAAGAATGCGGACTTTATTTACGAGATCGCCTTATATCCAACCGTCGAATATTCGTTTAAGCATCCACTTGTGCACGAAGTAGCTTACGATTCGCAGCTAAGAGACCGGCGCGCCCAGGTCCACGCGGCCGCTGCAAGTGCGATCGAGACTTTGGAATTCGAGCGGCTGGACGAATACGCTTCAATGCTCGCTTACCATTGGGAGAACGCCAATGTCTACGATGATGCCTTGCGCTGGCATCAACGCGCCGCATTAGTTTTAAATCTTAGTGATCCGCGCGCCGCCTTGCATCATTGGACAAAAGTTCGAAGTCTTGTAGATATGGTAGACAATAAGGGGCACGCGTTAACAGCCGGTGCACAAGCGTGCGGCGAAATGATGCACTTGCAGTGGCGCCTCGGCGAATCGGAAGCCGTGGCTCACGAACTATTTCGCGATGGTAGTTTACTCGCCGACCTTGCCGGCAACATTCCTGCCAAGGCGGTTCTCACAGCAAGCTACGCGGCGTTGCGCGGTATCTCCGGTGGCTATGCGAATGACTACGTGCGCTACGGTGAAGAGGCCGCAATATTGGCGGCCCAGACGGACGATATCGAACTCAAACTGTGCATGCGTAGTTGGCACGTCTGGGGCCTGGCATTTCGCGGCGATAACGATGCAGTGGTGCTCGCGGCTAATGAAATTCTAGACGTGATTCCGACCGACCCTGAGATAGGAATAGCCTATTTCCCTGGCACCTTGCGCTGGTCCGTGTATTCGCAACGCGGGCTGGGTCTTGCGATGCAAGGCCAACGCGCTGCCGCATTTTCCGACTTCGAAACTTGTATTCGTGTCGCCGGCGGACGCGCAGAATCAATTGGCTACTCAGCTCCGATCCTCAGCGTATTAGCAAACTACTTCGGTGATTTTGCGCGGGCGCTTAATCTGGCGCGAATCTCGCTCGAGATAACCGGATCGGATCCCGCTATTTTGGGCGCGACCGTTGCCATGGCATCGTGTTTCATTAATGAAGGTAAACTTGAGGAGGCTGCAATCTGGGGTCAGCGCGCGCATAGTTTGCTCGCGGAAAGTACGAGTTATTCGCCGATTCACCCGGTCGTTCACGCTGTTCTGGCAGATATTGAACTTGCCTTAGGAAACCCGCAAGAAGCGTCCCGTTTGGCCATCCAAACGATCGAATTTTGCCAGCCGAGAGAATTATTATGGTTTCCGGGTCCTTGGCTATCGCGGGCGCAGGCTTACACCGAGTTAAACGATCGCGATGGCGCGCATGCATCGCTACTCGAAGCGCAGGCTTTAATAGAAAGGAACAGCGCACGACTCCTTCAACCGTTTCTACACGAGCGCCAGGCGCATTTTGCGGCCGTGTTTAACGATGTTTGGCGCGAAGACCAGGAATTGGCCACGACACTGAGTCTATTCGAAGCAATGGGGGCTATTGATCAGATCAGCCGTCTACAGCAAAAACTCGCGAAGACTCTTGCATGAGTTTTCTCGAAGATATTTCTAAGGTGCGCGAGCACCTTAAAGAAAATGGGCGTATTTCTTTTCGCGCACTGAAGCGCGAATTCAGCTTGGACGACGAGGGTCTTGAAGAGATCATCGAAGAACTCGTCGATATTCAGCAAATCGCGCGTCGTGAAGAAAAATTGTTGGCGTGGATAGGGGAGCCGAATGTCGTCGACCGTAGGTCTCAGTCGGACAAAAGTTCGTCGTCCAGAATAAATGCCGATCCGAGTAGCTACACACCGCAGCACCTCGCCGAGAAAATTCTGCAAAGTCGTGCGGCACTCGAAGGCGAACGAAAGCAAGTCACTGTTTTGTTCGCTGATGTAAAAGGGTCGATGGATTTAGCGGCGCAAGTCGGTGCGGAGAGTTGGCACGTCGTTCTCGACAGATTCTTCTCTATTTTGGGTGAAGGGATCCACCGTTACGAAGGAACCATCAACCAATACACCGGAGACGGCGTGATGGCGTTGTTCGGCGCGCCAATCGCTCACGAAGATCACGCGCAGCGCGCTTGCTACGCGGCTTTGCAGTTGCGTGACGAATTACGCCGGTTATCCGTTGAGTTGCGCATGGAGCAAGGCATCGATTTCGATGTTCGCATTGGCATTAACTCAGGCGATGTAGTGGTGGGGAAAATCGGCGATGACCTGCGCATGGATTACACCGCTCAAGGTCACACCGTCGGGATCGCGCAACGGCTTGAACAACTGGCTGAAAGTGGCCACGTATACATCAGCGAGCATACGGCGCGCTTAGTTGACAGCTATTTTAGTGTCACAGATTTGGGTAAATCGAAAATTTCCGGGTCGGAATCCGCGCTCGGCGTCTTTGATCTTGATGATGCCACCCAAGTCCGCACGCGCCTGCAAGTGTCGCGCGCTCGCGGTTTGACGCAATTTGTTGGTCGTGATGACGAGATGCACTTATTGAAGTCGGCGCTGAAGCGCGCTCAATCTGGCTACGGTCAAGTCGTCGGTGTGGTCGGTGATCCGGGGCTGGGTAAGAGTCGTTTGTGTTACGAGTTCGTGCAAGCGTGCCGCCGCGAAGGAGTCGCGGTCTACGAGTGCCATTGCCCGTCCCATGGCAAGACAATCCCGTTTATTCCTATCTTGGAACTATTCCGGAATTATTTCGATATTTCGGTACGGGATTCGGCGTCCCAGGCGCGGCAGAAAATTGCCGGCACTTTGGTTTTGCTCGATTCATCTCTGCAAAACGCCCTGCCAAGCTTATTCGATTTTCTTGGCGTCCATGACCCCAGTCTCACCGCGCCGCCAGCTGAACCGGATGCGCGTCAGCGCCAGCTTTTCGACATGGTGCATAAGATTGTCCGCGCGCAAAGCGAGCGCGGGGTCGCCGCGGTTGTGATGGTCGACGATCTTCACTGGGTGGACAATTGGAGCAATGAGTTCATCGGACAGATGGTCGAGGCGGTTGAGAACTCGCACACTCTGGTGTTGCTGAATTTTCGACCCGAGTACAGCGCGTCTTGGAGCGCAAAATCCTATTACCAGCAACTGCCACTGGTACCGCTCGGCGCCGATGCGGTCCGCGATTTAGTCGCCGGGCTGTTGGGGGAACACGAATCCGTACAAGCACTGACCGAGAAAATCATGCAATGGACGGCGGGCAATCCGCTGTTTGCCGAAGAAGTGATCAATACCTTAATTGAGACGCAACAACTGGTGGGAAGACGCGGCTCCTATCGATTGACCCGAGACGTCACCGCACTTGATGTGCCGGCCACGGTGCAAGCGATTATCGCCGCGCGTATTGACCGTCTAGATGAGTTTGAGAAAACCCTATTACACGCCGCTTCCGTCGTGGGGAAAGAATTTTCACGAGCGCTCATAGAGCGGATATCGGGCATCCCTGCTGCGGTGCTTTCGTCAACCTTAGAGCGCCTTAAGACGTCCGACTTCATATTCGAAACGGCGCTTTATCCGACGGTTGAATACTCGTTCAAACATCCTTTAGTGCGCGAAGTGGCTTACGAAACGCAGTTGCGCGATAAATTGGCCGAACGACACTCTACAGTTGCGCTCGCCGTTGAAGAACTGGAAGAAAATCGCATTGACGAATTCGCCTCGATGCTCGCTTATCACTGGGAGCTGGCTCAAAACCACGACGAAGCATTGCTCTGGAATGAGCGCGCGGCAAAAGTTGCCAGCGGCAACGATCCGGTCGTTGCGCTAGCTCACTGGCGTAAAGTTAGAGCTTTGGTCGATGTGGTGGTGCCGAGTAAGGCGGTGTTTGCCATTGGAGCACAAGCGGTTGGTGCGATGATGCAGCTGCAATGGCGGATGGGGATCTCGCTAGAGGAAGCCGAGCAGCAATTTGAAGACGGCAGCGGGCTTGCCGAGAAAGCGGGTGACATCGCACTACAGGCGACCTTAACTGGCGGGTATTCAATTTCGCTCGGTTTGTCGAGCGGGTACGCGAAGCACTATGTCAGCTACGGCGCGAAAGCGGCTGAACTCGCCGATCAAACCGATGATTCAATGATTCAAAACACCATGCGTAACTGGGAAGCCTGGGGCTTGCTCATGTGTACTCGGCTCGATGAATCTGCGGCGCGTTTCGACGAAATTGCACTTCGGATCCCTGATGAACCGAACTATGGCGCGGAGATCGTATTTCCGAATTTGCACTGGTCGTACTTGCACGGACGGAGTTACGCTAATTGTATCCGCGGCAATATCGATCTCTGCAAGATCGATATTCGTAACGCACGCAGTTCTATCGACCACCGCCATGAGATTCGAGCGTTTAGCGATGTCATGGAATTTCTAATGCTCTTCCCGTTGGGCGAATTTTCGCGTTCGAGGGCATTGGCGCAAAACGCACTTAGTGTTGCAGAGACCACGATGGCCCGAGTGTTAGCTTATATGGCAATGGCGCGTCAGCATTGGCACGACCGCGAATTCGACCAAGCAGAGAGCTTTGCGCGCAATTCATTAGAATTATCCGAAGCAGAAAACAGTTGCGGTTGTTGGCGTGGCGCGGTGCTTGCACCGCTTATTGAAACGGAAGTCGCCACGGGCAGAGCCGAATCCGGCAGGCAGCGCGGCCTCGAGGCGATCGCTTACTGTCACGAACGTGAGCTGTACTGGGATATGCCGTTATGGCTGGCGCTGGCGCGAGCCTGCACGGTTGTTGGTGATCAAGACGGCGCTGTTGCTGTGCTCGATGAATTAGAACAGATCATCAATCGCTGCAACGCTAATCTTTACCGACCTTTTTTACATGAGTATCGAAGCGAATTCGCGACAAAGTATAAAGAACGTTGGGACGTAGATACCGAGCGACAACTGGCGATCAATGGATTCACGCTTCTCGGTGCCGAAGGACAGTTAGATCAACTAAAAAGTGCGCTCTAATCGATCCAAGTTCCGCAGCAATGTGGCAATTAAATTAACGACTTAACCTTGAATCAATCCATTTACCCGAATTTTAACAACGGAGAATGCCTTGAACACTGAGCACTTATTAACGGGGATCCGAATCCTCGATCTGACCCGCGTACTCGCTGGTCCAACGTGCACGCGCTTGTTTTCTGAAATGGGAGCCGACGTCATTAAGGTTGAGTCGGGGCCAGACGGCGATATGGTGCGCAACATTTCAAAGATGCGTAACGAACGTAGCCTTTACTTGATACAACAAAATTTGAACAAACGTAGCTTCTGCGTCGATTTCCGTAAGTCCGAAGGGCTTGCCTTGATCCGCGAGTTGGTTCCGCACTGCGATGTCGTCGTAGAGAACTTTCGCCCCGGTGTGATGGATAAGATGGGATTCGGGTACGAAGCACTCAAAGCATTGCGTGAAGATATCATCCTCTGTTCGATTTCTGCTTTAGGACAAAGCGGACCGCTGTCACATAAGCCCGGTTACGATCCGATTGCTCAGGCTTATTCGGGAATCACGTCAATGATTGGTGAGCCGGACGAATTGCCAGTTTTACCAAGCGTAGGACTCGGTGACGTGAGCACCGGTACGCACGCGGCATTCGCGATCGCTGCAGCATTGTTACACCGGCATCGCACGGGTCGCGGTCAAGCCTTAGATATCGCGCTGCTCGATTGCTACTACCATTACCACGAGGCAGGCGTGCACCAAGTGAGCGCCAGTGACGGGGCCATGGAACCTACTCGCGGCGGGCGCCATTTCTCCTATGTGTGTCCGGTCGGGATATTTCCGGTGAAGGATCGAAGCCTGGTGCTAGTCGCGTTTCTGCATCACTGGCCAGATCTGTGCTCAGCAATGAACCGACCGGACCTCGCGGAGGATCCGTTATATGCTCTCGACGCCGAGCGGGTGCTGCGCCGCGACGAAGTGAACGGGCTCATTACGGACTGGCTTGATACGTTCGCGGATGTGTCTGCGGCCATTACAAAGCTGGAAGAACATGGCATTCCCTGCGCACCGGTTCTGAGCGTTAAAGAGACAGTAACGCATCCCCATTTTCTTGCCCGCGGTACCGTCCGTACGGTAGTCGACCCGATTGCAGGTTCATTCCAGATCCCTGGCATGCCGATTAAAACGTCGGAGTATCCGGCCGACAATCCCTACGTCGCGCCGCTTCTGGGCGAACATAACGAAGCAATATTGCGTGAGTTACTCGGCAAGAATGAGGCCGAAATAAGCGCCCTGGTGAACGACGGCGTATTAGTAGCGGGCGACAACTAACCGTTCGCGGGAGCCAGCACTCTGGACATGCTTAGATGGAGAACCGAGTGCGGCTGGTCGCCTCTAGATTTATATGAACGGGTTCGATTGAGACACCGATGAATTTGGCCCGGGTGGATTCAATCGGAAGATCGATAGATTCGGTCCGAAATTCAACCGCGACCCGCACATGATGGGTTCGATCGCGACACCCACGAATTTGATCCTGGCGGATCCAATCGGAACATCGATTGACTCGATCGGAAATTCAATTGTGATTCTCGTAAAATTGCTCCGTATATTTGAGTCATGACATCCATGAATTGAGCCAAGAGGATTAGACCCGAACACGCACAGCGCGGGCGCGCGATGTTAGGTTCCTGCTAACAACGTTGACTTGCGCTCAATGACTTCGGTGATGAAGGCGGCGAATACACGGAGCCGTGCGGTCTCGCGCGTGTCTGCATGACGCAATAGCCACAACGGGTGGGCTGCAAAATTGGCCTTGTTGTCGACGCAGACGAGATCGAGAGCATGGTCGCCCATGAAGCATGGTAGATAACCAATCCCTAGACCGTTGCGCGTCGCTGCGATTTGCAATTGCTGGCTTTCGATGCGTCCGCGCGTTGGCAAGTGCGCTAAACCGGAACGCTTCACCCAGTCCGGAAAACGTTCCGTCCCGCCGATGCCGATCCAGGATGCGGATTCGGGATCGTTCAGATCGTGCGTCGCCAAGTACTCGTGGCTTGCGTAACCGGCGTTAGCCACGACGCCGAGTTTGCGGCCAATTAAATTAGCATCTGGATGATGGGTGAAGCGCAACGCGATATCCGCCTCTCGTCGAGCGAGATCCGCCACGGATAGGCCTGGTAACAGTTCAAGTTCGATATCGGGATAACGGTCGCAGAAGGCGCGTAAATCGGGCATCAGTAATTCGCTAGCCACCACATCGACCATTGTGACCCGGATGGTGCCGCGCAGAGTTTGCTCTTGTCCGGCAAGCTGACGTTCGGCGTTGTGTACCTCATCCTCAATTCGTTCTGCAGTCGCTAGTAAGGTTTCGCCGGCCGAAGTAAGGACTAGGCCTTGCGGCGAACGATCGAACAAACGAGTGCCGAGTGATTCTTCGAAGCGCGCGAGCCGACGTGTCATGGTCGAGTGACTAAGCCCTGCTTCTACACCGGCTTGACGCACGTTTGAGCCCCTCGTCAAGGCAAGAAATATACGTAGGTTGTCCCATTCCATGGTGCAATTATGGACCAACCTGTTCGATAGTTACATATTTTGTTTCGTATTTGACAACCGTAGACTGCTCGCCATGTCGACAGCTATTCAATTTTCGGCCCCGTCTAGTGGCCTCGCGATCACGCTTGCTAACGGGCTATCTCTCGCCTGGGCAGCATGCTTTTGGTGCGGCGCGCCTGCCGTGATCGCCGGTTCCGCATGCCTAATTCTAGTAATGGCCACGTTGTGGGACAGTCGTTTAAGTCTATGGCTGGGTTGTGCCTTGGTGTTACATGTTCACGTTGGGATTGGGCTCGAGTTTTATAAGACAGCTTCTTGGTTTGATCTCTTGCTCCATGGCGCTACGACCGGGTGGATCGTCTCACTAAGTTGGGAGCGGCTGAAATTAGCAGGGCTCGGAAACCTAGCAATACCGGTTTGGTTGCCCTTTATTATTCTCGCGCTTGGATTCGGCGCCGCCTGGGAATTGTTTGAAGCCAGTCTTGATGCTTTGTTCGAACTCGGCGCGCAACCAGACCTACTAGATACGAATCTTGATCTCGTCGCGGATCTGATCGGCGGGTTGCTCGCGTGTCTCGTCGTTACCGCGCGGAGATCGCGTATCGGCCACAGCTCTGGGCTCATGCAGTACAGAGCGGGAACTCCCGCAAATGAAATTTCCTGAGCTGAATTCGGATTCGGCTTATCTCGCGATTTTTACTCGACGAGCGAAAACGCAATCCACCAACGACCATTGAGGGCTATAAAATTATGAACGTACAAATTAGTAAGGCAGTAGACGTACCTGCGACACGAGCTTGGGAGGTGGTATCAGATTTTTCCAACGTCCACCGCTGCCACGCGCTTGTTCGATCTGTAACGATGCGCACGAGCGCAGCGCGCGGAGACGGCGCGGTTCGGGTATGTCACTTCTACGATGGAACTTCAGTTACCGAAAAGATCGTCCGCTGGGACGAGGACAGAAGTTTTTCTGTTGAACTGTCGGAGTTCTCGATGCCACTTAAGCAGGCGACCGCGTCCATAGTTGTGAGTGCGACCGGTAGCGAGACCTCGGAAATTAAAATGCTGATGGACTTTACGCCAAAGTTTGGTCTACTAGGTTTGCTGATGGGGAAGTTTGTGATGCGTCCGATGATGACCAAAATGCTTAACCGGGTGCTGGCAGGGATGGCGCATCACGCACTGACAGGTGAGGAAATCGGTGAGGCATGGAAGGATTCGGTCACTAGCGCAGATGCGATACCGGCCTAATTGAACTTCGTGTTTAAATTCACGAATCCTGTCGCGCGAATTGGATGAGTAGCGGTGCTTAACCGCTACTCATTGGTGGACAACGCAGTTAGAAGTTCACCATTTATCGAGATGAAAAACTTGTTACGGCGATAGCACTTTCGAATATTTCACTAAGAATGCGCCAATGAAACCAAAAGCCGCCTGAGGCACCACGAATACGGTAGCGATAACTGCTAGATAACCAAGCAAGGTAGATTTACTTTCACCCGGGCGGTCAAACGAGACTGCAACTGCGAGCAAACTCGCCGCCGTCACCAATATCGCGCCTAGCATTGCGAGTTTTATGCTGCCGCCAAATTTGGCGATTTTTGCTCCGATCACGAGTGGTAAAACGATGATCGATATCACTACCACGAGCATTCCGAGTGCGGTGATATTGTCGGAATCTAACCGGCTATAAAACAACGTCATCATGAACTCAATGGACCAAAACGGCAGTCCGATTCGAACGAAACGTCCCCAATTCATTAGCGCCTACTACTAGCAGGATTCTCGGCTGATTAGTTCAATCCTTATTTCATAAACTTCGCGGGGTTAGATCAACCACTCGTCGGCGAGAATACAAGATCAGAACCGCCCTCGCGGGCAACAAATTTCCCTTCAACTGCGTCGCCAATTTTCAAATCGTCTCCGTTCCATCTTCCCAACGCTCGCGTGCCTTCGACAAGATCGACAAGTACGAGTGTGTAAGGCACCTCGGTCACGAATGCGGCATGATATGGGTGATGGGCAACGGTCCAGCTATGGATTTTTCCTCTGCCACTCGCAGTGACCCATTTCACATCGTCGCTGTAACATCGGTCGCACAACAGTCGCGGATAATGTCGTGGTGTGCCGCATGCGCCGCACGATTGCAGCCGCAGTTCGCCATTTGCAACGCCGTCCCAGTACGGTTGGGACATCGCGGTTGGTGTTGGAACAGGTTTCGCTGGAATTTCGCTCATTAGTTTTATCCTCTTCGCATGATAGCGATGCCGCCGTCGCCCATGTCGCCGTAACCTGTGACGAGGCCAATTTCAGCATTACTGACTTGGGCGCGTCCGGCGTCTCCGCGCAACTGGCGGACCAATTCGACAATATGATTTAAACCCCACACATGAGCTTGAGAGAGTAGCCCGCCATGCGTGTTCGTCGGTAGCGCTCCGCCGGGCCGCAGCTTACCATCTGCGACAAATGGGCCCCCTTCGCCGGCTGCGCAAAATCCCATCTCTTCAAATTGCTTGATCACGGCGTAGGTAAAGCAGTCATAAATTTCCGCGACATCAATATCGGCGTGCGTGACTCCCGCCATTTCGAACGCACGTCCAGCCGCTTTGCCGAGCCCGAGGCTCGCGATATCGGGCCGTTGGCTAATGGACGCTGGCGAATCCGGGTGGCCGGTCGCCACTCCAGAAATATAGACGGGTCTATGCGGCATGTCCGTAGCGCGTTCGGCAGCGCTCACCACCACGGCTGCGCCGCCGTCGCTTTCCAATGAGCAATCGAAAAGCCGAAACGGGTCGGCGATCATGCGGGAGTTGTGATGATCTTCAATCGTGATCGGTTTTTTCATGATCGCGTTGTCGTTAAGTAACGCATGTTCGCGCATCGCCACGGATACTTCCGCGAAGTGCTTAATCGTCGTGCCGTAGAGTTCCATGTGGCGTCGCGCCATCGGCGCGTAAATTTGCGCTGGTGCAGCCATACCCGTCGCGAGCTCAAATTCCGTCACGTAGTGAAACTGGGGCATCTGATGAATACGCGCGCCAGCTTTTGCCGATGCTGCGCTCACGTTACGCCCGAACGCGATGAGCACGTGCTTACATACGCCGCCTGCAATCGCCAGTGCGGCGCATTGCAAGGCCATGGCTGGGCTCGCTCCGCCATGCGGAATGAGTGCCGAAAAGCGCAAATCGGGAATGCCGAAATTATCGATAAAATCTTCCGCGATGCCCGTCACTAATCCGATTGGAATGACGCCATCAATTTCTTTCGGGTCGAGTCCGGCATCGCGTATTGCGATAAGGGATGCCTCGAGTTGTAACTCGAAAGCAGATTTTACGGCTTTGCGAGTGTAAACCGTCTCGCCAACGCCGCTCACGCTAGCCTTGTCGGATAAGGACATAACTGTCTCCAGAGTTTTGCTTGGTCGTGAGATTAAGCGTTGATATAACGTTCAGCGACTTTAAGACGATGACGCAATATCAATTCTTGGTCTTGCAGATATATTTCTTTTTTTACCCCAGACATCAACATCGTTTGGGTTCTCTCTAACGTGCTGCCGTCTTCTAGTAAGGTGTCGCGAAAGAAACACTTGCCGTATTCCTGTGAGAAGCGCCCGGCTAAGTTGGCTGCCCGCGGGGAATAGGTACGGATCTCCCAACGGCAACGGTCTTCGGCGAGTGGCCAGAAGGTGTGTGTCAGATAGGTCGCGTTAGAGACATAGAGCAGGCAGTTGGGGAACAACGAAATTCCATCAAACGACCAATTCTCAGCGTCGGTGGGATTAACCCCAGGCGGGAAGCTCGCCTTGTCAGTATTGACTTGTTGCAACACGACATCGCCAAACTTTCCAGCTAATGTTTCTACCGCGGTGGGATTCCATTCGGGGTTCGCGGCTAAGGACACGCGTCCATGCTTGTCGTAGAGAGCGAACTCTAAAGCGTTGGCCCAAGGGTTCGATTTGCTCGCGTAGACGTTGCCGATCATCCGATGATGCAAAGTCGGAATGTGATAGATCTCGGCAAACGCATCGTGGGCCACTTTCCAGTTGGCGTTAACGTCCGTGTACCAGGAAAAGCAGTTACCCGACAGTTTGTCAAAAGGATAACCCTCGATGCTCGCTTGGAGCTCCGTGCCTAAATAGTCCGATAAGGACTCGGAAGGGTTTGCATCGATGTTGATAAAGATGAAGCCGTTCCAAACGTCCGCCGACACTGGGCTCATGCCCATACTCGCTTTGTCCATGTCGAAAAAGTTATCTTCGTCCGTGACGTGGCGTAGCGATCCATCGGTGTTGTAAACCCAACCGTGGAAGCGGCATGTAAATGCCCGGCACGTGCCTTTGCTATCCCATACCAACTGATTGCCGCGATGCGTGCACATATTGTGAAATGCCCGCACCGTCCCGTCCTTGCCGCGAACAATAATGATGGATGTTTTACACACGGCTAATTCTTTAACGAAATAATCGCCAGCGTTCGGGATTTGTTCAATCCGACCGACGTTCAGCCATACTTTACTAAAGATCCGGTCACGCTCTTTTTCGAAATATTCTCTTGAGATA
This sequence comes from Gammaproteobacteria bacterium, assembly GCA_047611905.1. GTDB lineage: Bacteria > Pseudomonadota > Gammaproteobacteria > UBA11873. The sequence continues at coordinate 47,136 of JBLFWZ010000003.1, forward strand.
TACGGTTCGACCGGCACCGGACCCGTGCCGATATCGGGGTAGCGCTCTGTCCATTTGAGATTACGCGGTGTTTGTACGCTGGCCATAATATCTATTTCCCGTCGGTGTCTTTAAAACTCACTCGTGAACTGCATTGAAGCGCGCCACATCGTAGCCGTTAACCACGTTCGCCTGATCGAAATTCTCGATCGCAGGGGCAATTTCGGCGAGTGAGAACGTGAGATTTAACAATCGTTCGACATCGGCAGGAATATTATCTAATGGGTGCTCGCTCAGAAAGCCTAATACGTCGTCCATCCGCGGTAGCATTGCATCATAAAATTCTGTCAGGACACCGATGTCGCTTGCTTGACGTTTTGCACTGCGTTCACGTTCGGTTGGCAACGACCAATCTAGGTATTTTTCGAGGTCTTTGAACGGCTTCGGTAAATGGCTTTCGATCATTACTCTCAATAGTCTCAGTTTTGGAATCGGTTGTAGCTCAAGCGCTTGTTCATCATAGTGCTTCGTTCAAAGGAGCTGCAAGCACACAGACAGCCTGTACCCTCAGACAACCTGGCTGTGCTAATCGAGTAGCTGCCCGCCCATGAGCACAATGCTATGGTCTAGTTCTGGTCCGCGGACCACCAAGTTAACAATGGAGAATGATTTAATGCCGAATGAAGCTGAGTCACGTGCGACAAATAAATCAATCATCGCAGAGTTTTTCAAAGCCTTATCGAGCGGCGACGTAGTGCGCATTGGGAAATTCTTGAGTGACGATTGTAGCTGGTGGGTCTCCGGAACCGTCGCCGGGATTTCCGGGACGTATAACAAAACGGAAACTTTGGCCTTGTTGGAACAAGTGACTCAGGTTTATAAGAGCGGCGCTTTAAAAATCGACCCATCAAATATGATCGCCGAAGGCAAACGAGTGGCTGTCGAAGCAGAATCCTATGCCGAACTGCATAACGGCAAGGTCTACAACAATCTATATCATTACGTATTCGACCTGGAGAGCGGCAAAATTAAATCGTTCAAGGAATACATGGACACGCAACATGTCCAGGACACCTTCGTTGAATGAACGACGTTCGGATAGAAGATGTTTGATTGTTATGCGTTGAGGTAGCGTTCAATCATTTTGAAATTATGCCGAATCAATAGCTCTTCGTCGCACAGGTAGAATTCTTTCTTTGCGCCGGAGGCGAGCATGCTCTGCGTTTTTTCGAAGATGCCGCCGTCTTCGGCCATCACGCCGTCAAGAAACGTCGAGCGACTGTATTCTTGAGAGAATCGTTCCGCCATGGTCGTTGCCTTGGGGAAGTAGATTCGCGATTCCCATAACGTTCGATCTGCGGCGAGCGGCCAAAATGAATGAGTGAGAAAGCCGCCTTCGGAAACGAAGATCGAGGTGTTTGGAAAGCAATTGAATCCCGAGAATGACCAGTCTTCGGACTTCGTGGGATTCACGCCGGGCGGCATTCCTTCGGAGGAAATACCTTGTTTTTGTAACGTCAAAATGCCGAAGCGTTTCGCCAATTCCTCGACTGGGGTTGCGTCCCATTCGATGTTCGCGGGTACTGAGATACGGGCGTGCGGATCGAACAGTGCAAGTTCGTGCGAATTTAGGTACGGGTTGGTGGGGCTCGCAAACATGCGGCCGGTGCTACGGTTGTGCAAGCTAAAGATGTGGTAGACCTCTTGAAACGCGTCTTTTCCGACCTTCCAGTTGGCGTTAACTTCTACCTGCCAGGAAAAGCATGCCGTCGCGATCTCGCCAAATGGATAGCCGTTGAAGCTTGCGCCGGCCTCGCCTAAATATTCTGTTAAGGATTGGCTCGGTTCTGGATCGACGTTGATATAGATAAAACCTTCCCATACACCCACTGCTACGGGGGTTAGTCCGAGTTTCGTTTTATCGATGCCAAAGAATTTTTTCTCGTCCGAGATATGTCTCAAGCTTCCATCAAGTGCGTAGGTCCAGGCATGGTACTTACAGCTAAACGCTTTGCATTTGCCTTTGCTGTCCCAAGCCAAGCGATTACCGCGATGCGAACACATATTGTGAAACGCGTGCACCTCACCATCGTCGCCGCGCGTGACGAGAATAGAGGTCTGGCAAATGGCTAAGTCTTTGACGAAGTAATCGCCCGTATCCGGGATCTGTTCAACCCGGCCAATATTCAGCCAAACTTTGCGAAAGATTTTCTCTCGTTCTTGTTCAAAAAACTCAGGCGATACATACGGTTCTATCGGAAGCGGCCCGGTGCCGAGTTCTGGATAACGGTCGTGCCATTTGGTATCACTGTTTTCTTTTACTCGAGCGTGCATGCTGTGCGTCTCCGATGCGTTCGATCAGTTGTTCTGCCGATGCGGATAGATGTCGATCGGTTTTAGGCGTAATACGTCGAGGCCCTCAGCCGATTGCTCACCGTACATTTCGATTGCGGGCGCAATTTCGGCGAGCGAGGTCGTCAATAAAAATAAGGTCTGTACCTCATCTGTCGGATTCTCAGCAGGAATTTCCGCCAGAAAAGACAGCGCGTCGTCCATGCGGAGCAGCATCGCGTCGTAAAAAGATTGCAGCTCAAGCATGCTACTCTCAGCGCGTTTCGCGCGGCGCTCGTGCTCCGTTGCCAAGGCCCATTCGAGTAAGGGGCTGAGGTCTTGAAAAGCGTCGGGTAACTGGTTTGGCACGATCGTCGCTCCGAAAAATGATCACATCCGCACTGCGTGCTCGGGCGCCACGCGGGATACGGCGAACGAACACGCTACTCCAATCTCTAATCCGCGTCCATATAGAAGCACGTTCGCACCGTTTGACCGATAACTTACTTATCGAGCCGTTCGCTCACTTCGGCAATGAAATCGATGTGCGCATCGATCGTATCGAAACCCATTCCCATAGTGCATACCGATGCATGGGTTCCACCGTTGTCGCGCCAATGTCGCACCGCATCCAAAGATTTTTCTATTGTGGTGGCAGTATTCGTGACGAGGTCTCGGCCGAATCCGTCGCTGCTGCGCCCGGCCTCATTTAAGTGATGTTCAATTCTGGCCCAGCAATCGAGTGCGTTGTCGCCGGCGAAAATAAACCCGTCGCCAAAACGTCCTGCGCGCCGGAAAGCCGCTTCTTTGAAGCCGCCGATCCAAATGGGCAGCCGCCGCTTAGGTCGCGGTAGGATATTGCCACGATCGACACGATCAAAGCGTCCTTCAAAACTCACTAAGGGTTCGCTCCAGTAGCGCCTCAGCAATTCGATTTGTTCATCTGCGCGCGCGCCACGCGTCTTAAAGTCTTGCCCCAAGGCATCGTATTCGACGTAGTTCCAGCCGACGCCGATGCCAAGACGCAAACGTTCACCCGAGAGCAGATCGAGATCCGCAGCCTGTTTGGCGACAAGCGCGGTTTGGCGTTGCGGGAGAATGATCACCCCAGTCGCAAATTCAATCCGTTCAGTAATACCGGCTAAATAAGCAAACATCACGAATGGGTCGTGGAAAGGATCCGTATCTGTGTAGGGGCCCCAAAGTTTCGGCTCGCGATCGTGGGATGCACCCACGACGTGATCGTAGGCAAGCAGATGATCGTAGCCCAAGCGCTCCACGGCCTCGCCGAAACGGCGTACCGCGAGCGGATCGCCAGCTAGTTCTATTTGCGGATAGACGACGCCGATTTTCATGATGGATCTCCTAGGTAGGGGGCTGGACCGTTAACATGGACCCGCATATCGGGGTGCTCGAGACGCAGTCTCGGAATCGACAACAATGCCGGTCGTCGCAATATCGCCGCCCGGTAAACTAGCACAATTGCGCTCTAAGGTGCGCCTCAATCGCGACGTCGACACGTAGTGCTGCCGACGCGCTTCGTCAAGCCCGGACATTGGTGTAAAAGCCGGATAATATTCCGTTCAGGTTGTTGCATTTAAGATGTGAACGCGCCATGAGTTCTGAAGATTTTTACACGCAACTGTTTGAGCATCGCCTCTCGATTAGCGAATTGTTGGGCGAGCCACAGCATTTCCGTTCGGTGCCTGCCGACTGGCATGTCGTCATTACCGACATCAAGGGTTCTACTGAACTCGTGGCTTTGGGCCATCACGAAACGATTAATCTTATTGCCACTGGCAGCATTATCGCCGCCTTGAACATTGCCTACGCGCGAAATATCGAAATTCCTTTTTTCTTCGGCGGCGACGGTGCGACTTTGTTAGTGCCGGAGAAATTACTCGACGAAACCCTCCAGGCGCTAGAAGAACATAGTCGCAACACGATAAATAATTACGCGATGACATTGAGAGTGGGATCGTTGCAAGTCGCGAATGTCGTTGAACAAGGACATTCGATAGAGCTCGCCAAGCTTTTTCGCAACCAGGCGTTTTCCATACCAATCGTCGTCGGTGACGGACTCGTGTTTGCCGAAAAATTGATCAAGGACCGCAATGAAAATCTGATACCGAAGGTGATAGAAGAGGAATCAAATTTAGATTTAACGGGTATGGAGTGTCGCTGGGATCGAATCGGACCCCCGCTCGAAAGCGGGGAAGTCGTGTGCCTGCTAGTGAACGTGTTGAACCAACAATATTCCGCTAGGGTGCTGAAATCTGTTATCGATCATATCGATGCGGTTTATGGCCCGCGGCCGCTTCGAAATCCGATTTCGAAAGAACGCCTACGGCTGGATTCGAGCGCTGCTGCGATCGCGAAAGAAACCACAGTAAAGCTCGGTCGCTACGATTGGCGCTATGCCATCGAGCATTGGTTACGCACGGCGCTTATCGGGCCGGCGTTTATGCGCTACACAGCCGATGGCCAAGGCTATGTCGCCAGTGTGCCAGAGCTATCCGACACGCTCACGATCGACGGACGAATTAACACCGTTATTGCGGGCACGGGCGAACAAAGGAGGAAACTAATAGCGGAACTCGATCGCTTGGAAGAGGGCGGCGCGATTGCGTACGGTCTGTATGCTACTTCGGCCAGTATCATGTCGTGTTACGTGCGTAATCGAGAAGATCAGCATATTCATTTTATCGACGGTGCCGATGGCGGCTACACCCAAGCGGCGACCCTGTTGAAGCGTAAACTTCGTGAGCGATCGCCGCCCGACTAACGAACGTTCAATTTGAATCGGTTTCTTCCCCATCTCCCAACCCATTGCCGGAGTCCGGAGTTTGGGCCGCTACAGCGGCCGGTGTCGTTCGGAACCTTGAACGCCTAAATCCAATCGTCGACACATCACATCTTGGAGCCACCAGGATTGAACTCAAAGGGTTCGCGCCACTCGTCTGGTAGGTCGACGATTGCCCCAGGTGTGTCGCAGCTTTCTGCCATGGTTAAGCAGTGACGTAATATTTTCGTCTGCATTTCAATATCGAAAGGTTTGCCGAAGGCGTTACCCATTGGATAATTTACGAAGACACTGCGTGGCGGTCGAACTTGTGCAGTGAGATCTCGCCCCGTCGACAAACAAACTGTTGCGATGCCGCTTTCTTCAACCACTCGACAAACCAGACCCACGGTCTGGTGATCAAGAGGTCATGCGGGGACGGCAATGAGTAAATCAACTTCGTCGTTGCGTAGTTGATCTACGAACGCTGGCGCAGATTCCTGGATCACTTTACTACGATCGTAAATGCGTCCCATGAATCCACTCCAAAATCTCGACGCAAGCGAACCGATCTCTCCGGCATCAAGCAGTTCGCGCAGCCGATCGATTGGAAACTGACAATTTATATCGCGTTGTGCGTCCTCGTGATCGTAGTACGCATCGTGGATCTGGAAATCGTCGTTAGCCACATCAGCAGGTATCGAATCAAGTCGGTGGTCGTTGCGCGACATCGGATCCCACGCCGGCATAGCGCATTGCGAAATACCGCCTGAGGTAAGCAGCGTTACCCGGGATTCGCGTGCTGGTCGATCCAAGCGATGTAAAGGGGCGTCCTGATTAACCGTCCAGTCATACGGTGGGTGGCCCATTGCGCCGTAGTAACTCGCAAGTCCCTCGGCATAACGTATCGGTTGCTGTTGCCAGTTTTGCATCCTTAGCTCCTTCCAAATAGCCGGTGTCAGTAAATTGTACCGTTAATTCCTGTTTAGCGGGACGCGCGCCATACTTTCGACACAAGCAGTTATGTTCGTCCGCAGCGCGCTACACTTTCTCGGTACGGCACGGTAGTCGAGATAATTGCGGCGGCATCAAATAAGATTGCACGCAGACATTGCGCCATGAGAATAAAAATTGCGTCAAATATTTCAGCTTTGCCAGCGTGTTTACAATATGGGCGACTTGTTGGCTCCGGTTATTACTGAGCGCCTATTCGACGTCCCGGTCCACCGCGTCTATGGCGCCCAGACAAACGATTTTAAAGAACGGCCCTTGTTGGCCGGGCTCGGGAGTATTTTGGCAAATTTTGGCGACCTAAATGTTCACGTCTGGGGTGCGGGATACGAACCGGGTTATATATTTCGACGTTACATGAGGGCCCCGGGTTCGCGCCTGGGATGGAAAATACACGCCGTACGGGGGCCGCATACTGCTGCGGTTCTACGCGCCGGTAGCGAGGTTGTCCTCGGTGATCCAGGTTTGCTCGTGCCGAGATTTTACGAGCCAAAATCGGTTCAGCACGAACCAGGTCGATACTTTACGCACTGCGAGAACAAGCCAAGCGATGTGACAGTTGATCTTCCAACGCTCAGCACAGCGCAGGAGGCGTTCGCCGTGGTCGATGCAATCGTCGCGAGCGATTTCGTCTTTACCGAAGCATTGCATGTGGCCATCGTTGCACAAGCCTTTAAGGTTCCTTGGGCTTGGAGTCTCAATAGCCACACGCGCGGCGTGTTCAAATGGTTCGATTGGTTTGCGAGTATCGGTATTGAGCCACGCTGCTTCGATTACACAGAAGTCCAAGGCGCAAAGCGCTGGGCGCTGGACGCGCATCGGCGAGCGCAGCCTCCTTCGAGCGAGGCGCTACTGCGAGCTTTCCCGCGAGAACTACTGGAAGACTAATAATTTGAGCTGCAGCTTGCAGCACCCAGCGTTAACAACGGCCGGTCGGCGGCGTCTTTCGCTCGCAGAGCGACGACTAACCGGTGCGCCGTTCAGTAAATTAAGTTACCTCTAATCGCGATTTAGAATTGGTAGCCGAGACCAAGATTGAAACCATCCAAGGTGCGATCGACGGGCTTGTCGGCGTCTTCCCACTGGCCGTCGATTTTGAAGACGACTTGTGGCGTAGGCCAGTAGTTAATTCCGATCGCAATTTGATCATAACGATCGAAGCGATGTCGCGCGGATCCGAGGTTGTTTCGCTCATCCCATTCGGCATAACGCGCAAAAACGCCGAATTCGCCGGGCAACATAAAAGGACTCGCGAATCGATAAGCGGGTTCGATGTAAAAACCATCTAGATCCTCTGCATCGAATGCATCGGCATTAAGGTCGGCGGTTGGCATGTCGTCGAAAAACCAACTGGCATAAAACGCTCGTAAGCCAAAGCCACTCGAATGTTTCCAATCGACGTGGGCTTGCACTAAGAAGGCGTCAACATCGAAGGCATCTGCTGTACCGGTGTAGTCCGCTTGATATTGGCCCGACAGTGACACTTCCAGACCCGGCATGCCGGTGTAGCGAATGCGTCCGGTGAGCGCGTAATCCGTGTCGTCAGCCTCTGCGATTTTCGTGCGTCCGCTGCGTGGTCGAAACGCGCTACTACCCGACGTTGGAATCTTCAAGCCCGAATGGATCAACATATCGTAGTTCCAACCTTGTGCGATTTCGCCGTTCAATCCGGCAGCGGCTTCCCACCACGTCGTTGGAATAATTTCACTTTCGACTCGGTTTCTTTCCACGCCATAAAACGTATTGGGTTCGTGAGTCACGTTGATTAGACCAACAGGAAGAATGTTGAGGCCGGCACGAAAGCGATGTTTAGAAGTGATATCCATTTCGATCCAAGCTTGTTCGAGTTCCACTTCGCCGGGCTGACCGTCGCCGGCGACGGAATGTTCAATTTCCACTTCGGAGAAAAATCGGATCGAATCAGTGAATTCATGTGCGAGGTAAAAGACGAAACGGTGAAAATCGACTCGATTACGATCATCCGCTGCACCATCGCCACTAGCACTCGTCGAGTTGTCATCCAAATCGTTGTAGTGCAACTCGCCGTAGCCACCGACGCTGGTTGTATTCGCCCACGACACGCCACCTCGATATCTCTCGGACGCTGGCATATTTATGCTGCCTCCCGCACTGGTTGTATTCGCCGACGACACACCACCTCTCGATGACTCGACCGCATCGGCCGTCGCTTCGATCTTTTGATCAAGGACAGATTGTCCTGCTTTAGTCTCCTCGATGTTCTGTTCGGCAGATTTTAAATTGCCCTGGGTCGCGGCTAGTTGTTGCTGCAGAGACTCAATGATGGCTTGTTGTTGCTGAACGATTTTCCAAACTTCGTCCAGAGTGGGTTTCGGTTCGGCAGCGATGACCAGCTGCGACATCACGGATAGCACCGTGATCCCAACTAATAAGGGGGTACGCATCGAGGTCTTCCTTTCAAGCAGGTTGGTTAACAAAAAGGGATTCTAAACGTTAATGCGAATGATTATCAATAGTATTAATATAAACTAGTCATTGATTTTGCAATCACGGGCGGCTTGGCAAGAAACAGCGACCGATGGAGCGAATAAAATCGGATATCTAAAGAAAAGCAACGAGCTGGGCGCCTATTGATCATAGGTTCGGGGGATTCATCGCCCGCCCAATAGCGATATTTAGGTCGTGGCCAGGGCATCATAAGAAATCGGACTAGTCCCGACGACGCTTCGCAGCATTCTGTTGCATCTAATAAGCCAGTCTAAAGTCAGGTTCTATGCGTGTTGTCGGTATCATGGCGGCGACTATACACTTACCGAAGTAAACACTTACTTGCGTTGAATGCTATATCCTATATGGGGTTATCCGTTTTAAGTACTGTTAATTTCGGCTGGTACCCGTCCGCCGCCGCGCATGAGCGCATCGACTGAGAGGTAAACGGTCGCGGCACATCCCCAAGTCAATCCAACGAGTACCCCTGCGTCCAGGATGCCGCGCCAAGGCTGTGGCAGCGCGCGAAATAACAACACCAACACAGTGATTGCGATGGTCAGGATGACAACGCCCACAATGCGCCGACGCGGTGCGTCAAAAAAACCCATGCAAAATAGCGGGGCGAGCACAACTCTTAACCACGATTGCTCGTTCATTAAGGTCTGAGCGCGCGCCGCGAAACGCGGCGAGAAGCTCATCTGAAAGCCTTTATAGCCTTCATAGTAAGCCATCGCCAGAACGTTACCGATGAGTACACTTAAGTGCACGGTAGATAACGAACTAGACAAGGCCTCGATGGCATATGGGGCCATGCGCAGCATCGCTAGGATTAATATCAGCGTAAACCCTGCGACAGCCCAAGCCCAAACAAGATAAAGGAGACACGTTGCTAAGGGCGAACGTTGATCGGCACTAGGGGTCATTTGAAGTCGAATCTTGCATGGAATCTCTACAGAGGAAAGCCGTGATCGGTGGCGGAATAACTGTTGGCTTAGAAAATTCTCCACAGCACATTCATGCGAACCGCGATCCCGACAGGCCGCAGTATACTGATATCCACGATCACTTTGTCACACAGCCGATGCCACGAATACTAATTGCCGAGGACAATGACGATAATCGCGAAATTCTAAGCGAGTTCCTCACTGATGAAGGACATGAAGTCACCACGGCCGGCAACGCGGCGGACGCGATTGCCTTGGCAGTAAAATTGCGGCCCGCCCTGATTCTAATGGATCTGCAGATGTCGGACTCTGACAGTTCGCCCAGTCTAAATGACAGCGCAGGCGTCACCGCCGCCAGTTTTCTTAGGGCTCACTCAACAACCGTAACGATCCCAATTGTAGCGCTGAGCGGCTATAACCTCTCATCTGCGGATCCGTCCATCGAGGCCGGACGGTTCACGTGCGTTGCGAGCAAACCGTTTGATTTTGCCGAACTAGCAAGCTTAATTACCACGTTACTTGAAACCGCATGAGCAGCTCCGCGGCACAAGCAAATCTATACGCGGCGAGCCATCGTATCGTCGAACTGAGTCGCGCGCTTAGCAGCGAATTAAGCAAACAAGACATCGACGAAAAGACCCGGGGTTTTTTGCTACGAATGTCGAATTCTGCCGGCGAACTAGATCTAGCGCTCAATCGGACTGGCGAGCCTAACGAAAGCTCGCGTGAGTACCTACACACAATCCGCAACCATTTAAATCAAATTTCAGGACCGTGCCAGCTCCTGCTTCGGCGCCTCGGCGCGCTCGCGCAAGAACCGCTGGCAGAAATTGAAAAACTCGTTCGCGACTGCGCGGAATTACTAGAGCCCGGATCGCTGTCGTGCGAAACGGTGGTTGTCGCCTCAAGTCGCTCCGCTGAGCCCGTGCTTGCGCCCTCGGCGGCTAGGATTCTGGTTGCAGAAGATAACCTCGCTAATCGACAACTGCTTACTGACGTACTAATTGACGAAGGTCACCTTGTCGAACTTGCTAGCGATGGGGTCGAGGCGTTGGCGCTTGCCGAAAGTGCGGATTTCGATTTGCTGTTACTCGATTTGGGCTTACCGAAAATTAGCGGATTTGAGGTTCTGGAACGTCTCCAAGCTCGCGGTTGGCAGACACCAGTTATCGTCGTCACGGGTCGAAGCGCCGTGCACGACGCCGTTCGTTGTATTGAGCATGGCGCGGACGACTTTTTAACTAAGCCTATTCAAATCGAAATATTGCGCGTAAGGGTCAATTCCTGTGTGGAAAAGATGCGCTTGCGCGAGCGCGAATTTGGTCAATGAGCTTCCGAGTCACGATGCTGAAGTTTCTGTTTTGTTTTGTGATATCCGAAGCTTCACTGCGATTAGTGAGCGCCTCGCACCCGACATCACAATGCGTTGGCTGCGTGCTGTGATGCATGAATTATCCGAGCTTATTATTGATAACGAAGGGGTGTTGGTTGATTTTGCCGGCGACGAAATCATGGCAATGTGGGGCGCCCCTGAGGCGGCCCAAGAACACGCGACTCGGGCCTGCAACACTGCGGTACAGATCTTGGAACGGCTACCGACAGTAAGCGCCAAGTGGCACGAGCAGATTGGCGTCGAAACGGATCTTGCGATTGGCGTTAATTCCGGACGTGCGATGGTTGGCCACATTGGTACCGCACGCAAAACGAAATATGGACCGCTCGGTGACACCGTCAATATTGGCAGCCGTATTTTAGGCGCGACGGCTCACTTGAGAACTCGCTTACTAATTTCTGGGCAAACTCGTGCTGCTGTTGATCAACATTGGACGAACGGATCGTTGCGGCGCTTGTGCCAGGTTCGGATGAAGAATTTGGCCCAGAGCGTTGAGTTGTTCGAGCTCAGACCCCTATCCGCCAGCACATTGCCGAATGATTTGACCAACCGATACGAGCAGGCCCTCGCTTGCTATGAATCGCAGTCGCTACAACAAGCCGCCGCCTTGCTTGGCCAACTACTCGTTGATTATCCGGACGACGGGCCATCATTGATGCTGATGTCGCGGGTTGTGGCAGCCATGTTGGACGAAGACTTGATACTCGATACGGTGTGGACCTTACCGAGTAAGTAACCGGAACGAGGATCACGAGTTGTCGATGTGCAATGGTCCGATCCGCACCGGTAAACAAGCATCAGTTTCTCCGAGCTGTGCGATCTTGATTGACAGCGGTTAAACTAAATTTGATATTCCGTTCGGAACACGTAAATCGAGCCTAAGATGCGACTATATCGAAAACTCCGTCTTCAACCGATTCGGGTCCTATCGAATCGAGCGAGCGTAATACAAGTGACGCGCCAAGTGGATCAGAAGATCTCTATCAACTAATTTTTAGCACTTCATTCGACGGCGTAGCGATCATCGATCGCAATGGTCTCGCGGTCGAAGTTAATCCGGCGCTCGGAAAAATTGACGGCTACAGCAGAGATGAAGTGATCGGGAAGTTGCCGCCGCGTTTCCGCACGCCCGAAGACCGGGCGGCGCTTGATGCGCTACTCAATCGTGTGCTCGCGGGAGAGACGATCGAGGCGGAAGTATTTCTGACGCACAAAAACGGTACGCGACGGCCGGCTGAGACGCGCAGCGCACGAATTATCTATCGCGGTGAGCCACATATGGTGGTCGTAGTCAGAGACCTCAGTGAACGCACCGAGCACGAAGGTGAATTGCGGCGTAGCGAGGATCGCTATCGCGCAACGTTCAAGGCGTCGGCCGATGGGCTGGTCGTGGTGAACAACCAGGGCCAAGTAGTCGACATCAACCCGGCGATGAGTCAGCTCGACGGATTTAGCCGCGAGGAAGTGCTCGGGCAGTAGCCGCCGGCGGTCCGCGATCCGCAATGGCATAAGAACTACCGTGATTATCTCGATCTGGTTCTGGCTGGCGGCTCGGGGGATAGTGAAGCGCTGGGCGCACGCAAAGATGGTACGCACTACATGGCGGAATTGCGCAGCGTGCGTATCGATTGCCGCGATCATCCACACGTACTCGTTGTTGTGCGCGACATTAGCGAGCGGCGCGAGCGCGAACTCGAATTAGCGCGCAGCGAAGATCAATATCGAACCGTGTTCGAGGGAATGATCGATGGACTCGTATTACTTCGCGCGGACGGCATCGTAGTCGACGCAAACCAAGCGATGCTCGATCTTGACGGATTTGGCCGCGAGGAAGTCATCGGTAATTTCCCGCCAACGTACATAGGACATTCGGATCGGATTGCGGCGCACCGGGAATATCTTCGCCGCGTCCTAAACGATGAGCCCGTTAAGTCGGACTTTCAATTCGAGTGTAAGAACGCCACATTTTATTCTGCCGAGGTCCGTCCAATTCGGGTCAACCACAATAAGGAACCACACGTACTACTGATCATCCGCGATAGTTCGAAACAGAAAGCTCAA
>JBLFWZ010000004.1:0-54395 GCA_047611905.1 Gammaproteobacteria bacterium
AGAGAATAAAGCTGAAGCGGATGCCGGCCCACGGGTAGTTCTTTATCATTCGTCGGACCTGCGATCGGTCGGTTTATGTTGGAAAAGGCACCGCCTTCCTGGCCATCCCATTTCCACACTTTCGGAGGCGTATATCCGTCGTTCGATTCGGTCATTTTTTTCTCCAGTAAAACTTCGTCCTTACTCATATTGCTCTTTCCGGAGTCGGGAAAAGCGGGCATAAGGTCGATAAAAATATTGGTGGATCCTCTTAACAACGTTAATTGAACGGAAAAGAACAATGCTGATCTATAGGTACCGTCGACAGTTACGTGCTTATTTTAAACCCAACCCGGGCAGAGCTATTTCCTCTATTAATAATTTTCAAAGCGATACCGGCTCACTGGTGACACGTCGCCTGGTACGTCGATAAGCGCCTCAACCGAGCCTTCTCCCGCAGCTGTCAGTGAGTATTGATTACCCGCCAAACCTCCGTCAGTATTTATGGGACGACTAGCTGAATAGATTGTGACCATATCAAGAGGTGGAAAGAAATGAAACTTCCTATCACAGGTGGCTGTAACTGCGGAGAAGTGCGTTTCGAAATTAGTACTAAACCGAAACTAACCTGGATTTGTCATTGTCGACAATGCCAGCGCTTCTCGGGAGGGGGCGGCATGACGAACATCGTCATTCAAAAATCCGATGTTCGTTTTATTAAGGGATCACCAATATCGCACGGCGAGACGGGGACAAGCGGAAATCCGACCCGACGAGGGTTTTGCCCTAGCTGTGGTTGCTCGATCACAGCGTTCGCAGATGTATTCCCGGACGTGCACGGAATCTGTGCAGCGAGCTTGGACGACTCGACGATTTTGAAAGTTGTCGCGCATATTTGGACCGACAGTATGCAACCGTGGGACGTTGTTCCTGAAGGCGTCGCGCAGTTCGGAAACACTCCCTCCATGGAAGAGTTAGAAAAATTGCTCTCGAAGGAATAGTTGGTTCTTTCCCATCTGAACAATTGGCGAGGCTCCTTGTAACTGCCCTAGCTGTTGCGGGGCCCGGCTCCCTCTGTGAACAGAACGAAGCTGTTTCTCCCGGAGATTATGTCAGCGCTCTAGCGGATAGAAACTATGCAGTGCCGTTTGGCAAGTACCACCGTGCATGGCGCCGCAGACGGCGGTCGTTTGACCCTCTTTTGCTAACAGCGCAACGAGATTTCTTAATGCCTGTGTGTTTCGGTGTATTTGAATAGCCACAAAAACAAGCGAGGCGACGACTGCGATTGCGCTAACGGCGTCCCAACTCATCGCATTTCCCCCGATAAATACTGACGGTGTAGAGCCTCGGGTGGAGGCGGCGGAGCGGAACGGGTGCAGCAAAGATACCAGACGAGACAAGCGCACGGCATCTGCTTAGGTTCCTGTCCGACGTTAACTACCGATCGCTTGTGGCCGACGAGACTCGGTCGCTTAGATGGCATTGGATGCCGACTATATATGTCATGGGTAACGTTACTCAAATACTGTCCGCGCGATGCGCATCGAATGAATATACTGTCACCAAAATTCAAAGACGCTACGCAAGGCGGCGAAGAAGTCGGTGGGGTCGTTGCTGGGTCGCGACCGATTAAAGGGCGCTCGGTCCCACTGTTATCCCGTGATGTGCCGAGTGCTGATTTGAATAGATTGTCCTGTTAAAAATTTACGCACTACGCTTGCTGTAAAAACCCGAAAAATGCCGAATCTGCATTTCTATTTAAGGTGTCAAATCCCACACGTACTACTGCGGCTGCGGCGTAGTATGAAGACACGCGAAGGGAAAACCGACCTCGCGCAAAAACGATCTGAGCAACACTAATGGAGCAGAAATCATGAAAGAGATTGCAAAATTCACGACGAAATCTACGTCTATTGAAGTTTCACAACAACCAGGAGGCGCACTCAGTTTTACATTGAACCTAGAGGGCAGCGTTACGGGTGCTTTTGAAGGCGCTATATTGATGACGATACATGCGACGTCGTCCGATCTAAAAAGTGGTAGCTATACCCACGTTGTCGCGGGATATCTTAGTGACGGATCGACTACTAGCGTATCTGGGGGCGGGACCTTGCAATCGGTCGGTGGCGGTGGCCATAAGTGGCGCTTGCGCGGCTCCGACATCACCGCTGATGGTCTCACCGTTGTCACTGATGGCGAGATGGATTTGGCTACACGAACGTACGTTGGCACGATATATGAGTAGGCGATAAGGTTCGTATTGCTGTCTAACAGCGAATAGGAACCCGTAATCGCGGGTTTCTTTTTGTTCGCTTAGCAAATCGGTGCTGGGACGACTTGATAGCTTATTAGTCTTCGTCCAGCAACACGATAACCAACGCCACTCGGCCTGCTGCTCTGCATTTTTATTTCGTTTGTAACGGCGTCGCTTACCGACGATGGCGCGAGCGGATCATATACGAAGTGTTTGAGGTCTACTCGTACGAAGCGCAGCGCGAATTGAACGTCCCCTCGGGTCATGTACCCACGAGAAATTTGCGGTTTAAGTTGTCAGGACAACTCGCACGGCATCCAGCCGTAGTTGCATGTGTTGGAGGTGTTCCATCAGCTCGCGTGCGGATTCTTTTTGATAGTCAATTTCTTCGGCACGGATATTCGGATTCACTGCGGCAAGCGCCTGCAGGCGCTCTAGCGCCGATTGTTGCTCATCGAGTGCATTCTGCTTCGCCATCGCGAGTAATGGCGCAAACTCCGTCTCAGCTAGTTTAGTCGCGTTTGCGGCCATCGCATTAATTTCGCTGCGCGCATGTTTCGCAACTTCCTGCGCGACCCTTTTTTTGAGCGATTCGACGATCGGGTTGAGACGTTCTGGGGTGAGTATCGAGGTTAGATTTTTATCCGCCCGATCAACGACAATTCTTATTGTTCCTTGCGGGATATAGCGCTGCACCTGCAAACGCTTCGGCGCGGCACAACTAACGACGAACAGTGTCTCTAGAATTAAAGTGCCGGGTTTTAGAAACGGTGCTTTCATTGAACACAGGGTCGCGTTACCGAATTCTCCCGAAATCATCATGTCCATTGCGCCGGTGACCATAGGATGTTCCCAAGTGAGGAAATGCATGTCCTCCTTAGCTAGGGCCTCGACACGATCGTAGGTGCCCGTAATACCGCCTTCAGGAAGGCCGGGGAAATTGTGCGCCAACATGTGGTCGCCGGGGTGCACCACGACGCTCAACAATCCATGAACCTGTTGTTCGACACCGAAAAAATCGAATACGCGGTCCATGTAATCGGCGAGCTCGAGTTTTCGAGCCGATTCGTTAACCTCGGCGATAACCGAACTCGCTAGTTCAGGATCATGAGAATTTAATTCGATTAGACGATCGCGTCCAAGTTTCAAAGCTTCCTGCGCCTCGAGTGCGGCGGCGCGCGTTTCTTCAATTAACTTATCGGCCGCCGCAACGTCACCAGGATTCCGTAAGCATTCGTCCAATGCGTTTTCGAACTCGTTGTAAAGCACTCTACCGGCCGGAAAGACTTGTTCGATAGAATCGAGTCCCTGTTGGTACCAATTAAGTAAGACTTCGCTCGCTGCGCCGGCATAGTACGGCACGTGGATCTGCACGGCATGACGCTGCCCGATCCGATCGAGCCGACCGATGCGTTGTTCGAGCAGGTCGGGGTTTAATGGTAAATCGAACAGTACGAGTCGATGGGCGAATTGGAAGTTTCGCCCCTCGCTACCAATTTCGGAGCAGACTAGGACTTCAGCATTTTCTTGTTCGTCGGCGAAATAAGCCGCAGCGCGATCCCGCGCCACTAAGCCAAGGCCTTCATGAAACGCGGCTGAACGGATCCCGCAGCGCACGCTCAAGTGCTCTTCTAAGGCGATCGCAGTTTCGGCATGCGCGCAAATCACCAAAGTTTTGGCCGGCCGATTCTCAACCAGCCAGCCTTCCAACCAAGCAACACGCGGGTCTGATGCCAGCCAGCCGTCGCCCAGTATCAATTCCGGGTTGAGCAAGTCTGCAATACTCGCCTGATCGACCCCAGCAACATAGGCGTCGGGCGCGGTAAGTGCGTGTGAATGTAACTGGCGTTCTGGAAATCCGGGCACCGCGTCACGACAGTTTCGATATAAGACGCGACCTGTTCCGTGACGGTCGAGCAAGTTCTGAATCGCCCTGCTAAGCAATGCGCCGCGTGCGGCAATTTCCGCGTCGACAATTTCTGCAACCGCATTGGGACCTAAAAATGTTGCAAGAGATCCTTGTAGTTCGAGATCACCGGGAAATGACGTAGCGGCATCAGACTTTAGTAGTTCGTGCACCATGTCGGCAATGGGACGATAGTTTTCTTCTTCCGCACGAAAACTCGCCAAAGAATGATAGCGGTCGGGATCGAGCAAACGTAGGCGTGCGAAATGGCCTTCAACGCCGAGTTGTTCTGGTGTTGCAGTAATCAGTATCAGGCCCGCCGCGTGTCGTGCGAGCGCCTCGATCGCGTGGTACGCGGGACTCGCCTCGGTCTCGTCCCAGCTCAAATGGTGCGCTTCGTCAACAACCATGAGGTCCCACGATGCGGCCAAGGCTTGTGCTTGACGCTCGGGTTGATCGACAAGTAACGAAAGCCCCGCCAGCACGAGTTGCGCGCTTTCGAATGGGTTTTCAATTTCATCATCCGGATCATCGTCTTCCTCGACTTCTTCAATCGCCGCACAGGTCGCTTCGTCGAGGATCGTAAAGTGCAAGTTAAAGCGTCTCAGCATTTCGACTAACCATTGATGAATTAGGCTGTCGGGGACGACGATCAATACGCGATTGACACTGCCACTGAGGAGTTGTTGGTGGAGAATTAGCCCCGCTTCGATGGTTTTGCCTAGCCCTACTTCATCGGCGAGCAACACCCGCGGATGATGGCGCTCTGAAACTTGCTTGGCGATATAAAACTGGTGAGGTAACAGTTGGACGCGCGGACCCATCAGACCAAAAGCCTCCGACTTAGCATGCCGGTGCTGCTGAGCGAGAGATTCTGTACGCAGTAGAAAACTTGCGTTCTTATCGATTTGGCCAGCGAACAAGCGATCGAGCGGCCGACTAAACTGAACGAAACTATCGAGGTCTAGTTCCGGAAGTACGGCGGGTTCACCATTCACATCGTTGCCGATGTAGATGATGCAGCCGTTCGCTTCGTGACGTTCGGTAATTTCTAAGCTCGAGCCGTTTTCGTGAGTAACCGTTTCGCCAACTTCGTACATCACGCGGCTCAAAGGTGCATTGTCGCTAGCATAGACTCTGCGTTCACCCGCGGCCGGAAAACTAACGGTCACCCGACGATCCGCGTACTCGACGACAATGCCGAGACCGAGTTCTGACTCTGTATTGCTTACCCAACGTTGCCCTGCGACAAAAACCGAATCTACCAAACTTAAACCTCGTAGCCGGAACCCGGCTGGGAAAAATTAAACCCTCTATCGATACCGATCTTCTAGTGGCACCGGCGCGCGCAAGTATAAACAGATGCGTGGCGGAAAAGTATTTTTCCTGCACTGGGAGTGCGATTTTTTGGAGCTAGGACGAGTGTTGTGGAAGCTTAATTGTTGCCAGAACGCATCCTGAGCTGCCTCGACGGCCGACAGTGCGAGGACCCACAAAAGGCGTCAAACACGCGGCCCAAGTGGATAGGTTTTCTAAACTGAATGACTCGCTCAGAGCAACTTACTAGTCGCGCTGACGTAATTCCGAGCGCAGCCTAGGATAATGTTGTGGCGTCCAGGCCAGCACCGGCTCCCGCGATCCGGCCAAACACCGCGCCGTTGGTGAGTCCACTACCGCCTGGGTAGTTGAAATAGAAAATGCCGCCGACGATTTCCCCCGCGGCATACAATCCCGCGATCGGATTAAGGTCACTGCCGAGCACTTGGCCGTGTGGATTAATCCGCAGTCCGCCAAAGGTAAACGTAATACCGCAGGTTACCGCGTAGGCCTCAAATGGGGGCGTATCGATCAGGTTGGCCCAATTGCTTTTATTCACAGCCAATCCATCGGTTTTGCGCCCATCCTTGACGTTCGGATTGAAGGCAATACTTTGCTCGATTGCGCGGTTGTACTGTCGAATGGTTTTCTGCATCTGCGTGCCGTCGACATCGTCGAGTTTCGCAGAGAGTTCTTCGAGACTATTCGCGACGACTTTAGTTACCTGCTTAATTCGGTATTCATCGCGCAACAAATGCGAAACTTTCTGATCAAACACCTGCCAAGCAAACTGCCCAGGCTGTGCAAGTATCTCGCGACCGTATTTCGCGTAAGTGTAGTTGCGAAAATCGGCCCCTTCATCGACAAAGCGTTCACCATCGGCATTGACCATGATGCCAAACGGATACGAGTGCTTTTGAAACCCATCACCCACGGCTAAGTCGCCGAACTCCGGCGCGTTTCGCTCCCAGCCAACTGCATGACAGCCCGACCAATTGCCCCGCGTGGCCGCGCCAATGTCGATCGCCATACGGATCCCATCACCGGTATTAAACGGCGTGCCGCGCACCTTAGCCGTCTCCCAACCTGCGCCGAGATAGCGCGTCCGCCATTCGGGATTCGCCTGAAAACCGCCACAAGCCAGTACGATCGCGCGGGCTTTGATGGTGAATTTTTTTCCCTGAATACGCGCACAAACGGCGCATACGCCCGCATCATCACGCAACAAGCTATACGCGTCGGCGCTGTACAGCACCTTGATCCCGGCTTTGCGAACGGCTTCGTACAATGCTTCGATCAATCCAGGGCCACCGCCTACGGCTTCTACGGTGAGTCCACCCCAGAATTTAAATCGTCCGTCGACTTTGAACGCTTGGCGACCATAAATGGGCGCG
Organism: Gammaproteobacteria bacterium; assembly: GCA_047611905.1. Classification (GTDB taxonomy): domain Bacteria; phylum Pseudomonadota; class Gammaproteobacteria; genus UBA11873. The sequence goes on from JBLFWZ010000004.1 coordinate 6,854, forward strand.
AAGCGCACGCCTTTGTCGCGCATCCATTTTAAGGTGTCGAGACTTTTTGAGACCAAGGTTTCAGCGAGATCAGGATCGCATTGATATTCTGTGACCCTGGCGAGATCGTCCAAAAATTCTGCTTGAGTGTAACTGCCGAAATCGGTCGAGGCTTTTTCCGCAGCGCTCAGATCGGGGATTAAAGATTCGATATCGTCGATACCGTTGTACACGACTCGCATCGCACCGGCTGTAAACGCCGTGTTGCCACCACGCAACTCAGCCGGCGCACGTTCCAACATGATCACGTTGGCGCCTTTCTCCGCAGCTGCAAGTGCCGCACAACACGCCGCATTGCCAGCTCCAATAACGACGACGTCGGTAGTGAGATCTGTCATCGTGGTTACCAAGGTTCAGCGCGGCCGATAATTTTTCGCAAACAATATGACGCCCTAGACGTTGATTACCGTGCGCCGGACCTAAGCACCTGGCGCGAGCATTTCTAACGCACCCCAATCGGGTTCGAGTCCGCCTACTTGACCTTCTTCTAACTGCTCATGCGCGTTGATCGGATATAAAGTAATTTCTGACGCTCCGGCATCAATGTGCGCCTGAACGCGAGCTTTGATCTGATCCGAATCGCCCCACGCAATAATCGCGTCGATCAGTCGATCGCTGCCGCCGTTTGCAAAATCTGAATCGTCGAATCCAGCCCTCTTCCACGTACGGTGGTAGGCGGGAAGCGGCAGATAGAAGTTGAGCGCGTCGCGTGCCAGCGCCCGTGCGCTCACCGGATCGGCTTCGGCACAGGTCCGAACGACAACGCAAAGCTTTTTATCCGGACCGAGAATTTTTCGCGCCCAGGCCGTGTGTTCCGCCGGCTGATTCAAGCAGAACGCACCGTCGGCGTGATCCCGAACGACTTCGAGTAACTTCGGACCATGCGCTGCGCAGATGATGGGCGCGGGGCTTTGCGCTTTAGGGCCGTCCGGCGAAGTCGCATGTATGCCACGCAGGTAATCGCCGAGCGCCTTGGTTGGCGGTAAGAATGTATGACCACGGGGTTCGACAAGGACCGGATGAGAGACGCCTAAGCCAAGCGAAAAGCGACCACCTGACAACTCGGCCAAGGTTTGCCGGGCTTGGGCTGCGGCAACGTAATCACGAACGTAGATGTTTGCAATCCCGATGCCGATATTTATGCGACTCGTTCGCGCGAGCAAATAGCCGGCTAGCGCCATGGGCTCGCGCCCCGACAGCTCAGGGATCCACAGTCCGTCGTAGCCCATCTCTTCGAGACGTCGCGCGAACGATTCGACCGCTGCTGCGTCCATACCTTCGGTAAATTGAATTAGAGAAAATGTCGCCATCTTTTAGGACCTTCGATTCCGGTTAAGTTCGAACAATTAAAAGGATAATCGATATTGCTCACGAGCGGAGCGAGCACGCCGTAGTTTATAACCCTTGTCCGGCTCAGTGGCGGTACTACATATCCCACAGCACGGTTAGCGGGTTGAGCAATAGGTGCCGGTCCGCGACAATGATGTAACAAAAATAGGGCGGGGATATTGCAATGCTAGTTGAAGGCAAGTGGGAAGGCGACTGGCAACAACGCAGTCGTACGGATACAACGGGGCGATTTATTCGCGAGTCGTCGACGTTTCGCCACTGGATCACTCGCGACGGTAGTGCCGGCCCCAGCGGCGATGCGGGCTTTAAGGCCGAGCCGGGGCGCTATCACTTATACGTTGCGCTGAATTGCCCGTGGGCTTGTCGCGCGTTGATTTACCGGAAACTGAAAAAGCTCGACGACGTTATTTCATTGTCGATTACCGCGCCGGAGTTTACTGATCAGGGCTATGGGTTTCGCGAGCACAAAGGATCAATCACGGATCCAATCCACAACGTGCGCTACGTGCACGAATTGTATGCGCACGCCAATCCCAAATTTACCGGCCGCCCGACGGTGCCGGTCTTGTGGGATAAGCAAAACGACACCCTAGTAAACAATGAATCGAGCGATATCATGCGGATGTTCAATACTGCGTTCGACTCTTTTGGTGATCAGGAGGTCGACTTCTATCCAGCCGAACTGCGCGCCGAAATCGATGCTTTAAACGAGCGCGTCTACGAAGGTTTGAATAATGGCGTGTACCGAGCAGGACTTGCCTCATCACAAGCGTCGCACGATCAAGCCGTAGGCGAAGTCTTCGAATGCCTAGATGAGCTCGAGCAGCGGCTGGAAGGCCAATCGTATCTGCTCGGCGAACGGATTACGGAAACGGATTGGCGAGTATTCGTTACTTTAATTCGCTTCGACATCGCCTACCACGGATTGTTCAAATGCAATTTAAAGCACTTGCTCGACTATCCCAATCTTGCCCACTATTTGAAGCGCTTGTACGATGTTCCAGGTGTTGCCGAGACGGTGGATTTCGATCACATCAAACGCACTTACTACAGTATTCGCAAACTAAACCCGGATGGGATCATGCCGCTTGGGCCTCTCAAGCTTTTCCCGGACGATGCTTAAACCTTCCTGTGCTGCTGTGAATTAAGATTCCGACGGACGCGTTAGTAGCAGCCGGCCTCCTTAGCGCGCAATTTAACAAGCGCAAGGACGAGATCGAGATTGGGGCACGGCAGATCAGCTGAGCGCGCCAGCTCTTGAACGGCCGTTACGACGGCATCGATTTCCATCGGTCTGCCGCTTTCTAGATCTTGTAGCATCGAGGTTTTGTGTTCGCCCACGGCGGCCGCACCATCGATGCGCCGCTCGACGTCGATCGCGAAGCGCGCACCTAAGGCTTCGCCAATCGCTTGAACTTCGAGCATGATTGCGCGGGCTAGTGCACGCATCGCTTGATCATTGCAAAGCGTCGCTAGACTCGCGCCGGTCAGTGCGCTGAGTGGATTGAATGCGACATTGCCCCATAACTTGACCCAAACTTCGTCTCGAATTCTCGATTTTACGGGCGCCTTGAATCCTGCCTCTCGGAACAGCGCTGCAAGTTGGCCTACCCTCGCGGTTTTCTCACCAGACGGCTCGCCGAGCGTGAATCGATCGCCTTGCACATGCTCAATGACACCCGGTTCGCGGATTTCGCAAGCCGGATAAACGATGCAGCCGATCGCGCGCTGGGGCGTAAATCCTTGCCATTGTTTACTACCCGGGTCGACACATTCGATAGGACGTTCTTGGTGGCCATTGCCGAGACCATGAAAATACCACCATGGGACGCCGTTCACGGCCGACACGATCGACGTTGTTGGACCACACAAGGTACGGATATTGTCGACAACGGGCGGTACGGAATGGGCCTTCAATGCGATGATCACGCTATCTTGTGGTCCTAATTCTGCCGCGTTATCCGTGCACGGGATTTTGCAGTTGTATCGCTCGCCGCCACTAATTAAGGTGAGCCCATCGGCTTGCAGCGCCGCGAGATGCGCACCACGCGCAACTAAACTCACCTCGGCGCCCGCGAGCGCCAGTCGCGCACCGATGAAACCGCCAACCGCGCCGGCGCCGTAGATACAGATCTTCACACGCTGTCTCTCATGCTTTGAGCAGATGGCGGGAAATACTCGAAGCTAAAAAGCATCAGCTAAGCCCTAGTTTTTCCGCGAGCCCGATACGTTGTAATTTTCCAGTACTGCCTTTCGGTATTTCTTCGAGGAATAAAATCTTCTTCGGTACTTTAAACGCCACTAATCGCTCGGCCGCGAACTCGCGCAATTCGCGTTCGCTCACCGCCATGCCCTCTTTAAGGACAACGGCCGCCGCAACGTCTTCGCCCAATTTCGGATGCGGCATTGCGAACGTAACGACTTGGGCGACGGCGGCGTGATCCATCAAGATGTTGTCAACTTCGCGCGGTGCAATTTTCTCGCCGCCCCGATTGATAATTTCCTTGAGGCGTCCACTGATCGTTAAGAAGCCGTCTGCATCAAAGATGCCTTGATCGCCGGTTCGAAACCAGTTTTCTCCGCCATCCGGATCGACCACGAAGGCGCTCGCATTCGCTTGCTCGTTAGCTTCGTAGCCAGCCGTGACGTTTGGGCCTCGGATCACGATTTCACCTTCTCCGTCACCGTCGACAAACTGCCCTTGTTGATTCATCAGGCGAACATTCGGCCCGGCGGACACGCCGACCGAGCCGGCCTTACGTTGTCCGGGCGGCAACAAGTTGGAAGTCATCTGATGCGCCGCCTCTGTCATCCCATAGGACTCGATCACCGGACAAGCAAACGTATGCTCTAGTTCGTGCATCACTTGCGCCGGCAACGAAGACGACGATGAACGGATAAAACGTAATTTGGATGATCCGACAATCGCTTCGTTGCGCTTAGCCCGTTCGACAATACTTTGATGCATGGTTGGAACTGCCGTGTACCACGTCGGTTGCTCGTCTTCCAACCATGCGAAAAACTTGAGCGCGTTGAAGCCGGGGGTGCAGGTGACGGATGCGCCTGCGCACAACGACGATAGCACCGCCGCGATCAATCCATGGATGTGGAACAAAGGCATCACGTTCATGCAACTGTCTGTCGGGTTGAGGCTTAAGCTACGGCCGATATGCGCGGCCGAGGCACACAAATTCGCCTGAGTTAACGGGACGATTTTTGGGCGCGAGGTGGTCCCAGAGGTATGCAAAACGAGCGCGGTATCCAGATTGCCGGCGAGGGTTGCTTGCTTGCCCTCAGACAAAGAGCCGAAATCAAGATCGAAGCAGCCGGCGGCGCTGTCTGCTTGCGCATGGAGTTCGATGATATTGATGCCCTTGCTCCGCGCGATGTCTCGGGCTGGACTCGCGACACCGGCGCTGAGCACGATCGCCTTTGCGTTGAGGTCGGCCAGATAGAAATCAAACTCAGCTTCGGTGTAAGCGGGATTTAGCGGCGCAGCCGCCACGACGCTCGCTAAGGCGACAAAACTGCTTGCCATTTCCGGGCCGTTCGGCAAAACGATAGCGACCCGATCATTTGCGCCAAGGCCGTGGGTACGCAAGGCTGCGCCAACTTCCGCGCTTTGGCTGCGCAGCGCCGAAAACGTCATCGACGCTCGCTCGGGCGCGCCGATGGCATGGCGCTCGGGACTGCCGGTTTCAAGCAACTGAACAAGGGTCATAGATTCTCTCTTAGTCCACACGAGGTACGGCGATCCATGCTACTGACGGGCGCCACGAACAGCAACGGCACGGGTGTCTCGAGGCATAATTAACTTCCAACGTCGGCGACTGGCAAATTCTACCGCGACTGGATAAGCTCCTGAGCCCCGGAATTAAACTCATTAGGGAAACGAATATGGCAATAACTGCAGAAGATATGGTGAAAGCGGCCAAGGCTGAGATCGAAGAAATTAGTGTCGCAGATGCTAAGGGGTTAGTTGGCAGCGGTGTTGTATTTATCGACGTTCGGGAGCCGCCAGAATGGCAGGCCGGCACAGTTGCTGATGCGCTATGCATCCCGCGTGGTGTACTCGAATGGCGTTCGGCTGCGGACGAGCCGCTTAAAGACAAATCGAAGCCCATTATTGTTTACTGCAAAAGCGGCGGTCGTTCTGCACTAGCTGCGCAAACGTTGCAAAAGCTGGGTTTTGGCGATGTTAAGTCGATGGCCGGCGGTTACGAAGCCTGGTCTGCGTAACACATCGTGTTCGAATCTATTCAATAATTTTGAGTACCATTAAATATGAATGCTAAATCATTTGACTTGAGCGGCCGGATTGCTCTGATCACCGGCGGTAGCCGCGGTCTCGGGCGGCAAATGGCGCTCGCGTTTGCCGCACACGGAGCGGATGTCGCAATAGCAAGCCGCAAACTCGATCAGTGCGAAGCAACGGCTAAAGAGATAGAGGCGTTGGGTCGGCGCGCCTTACCCATTGCCTGCCACGTCGGTAAATGGGATGAGTTAGAGGGTTTGGTGGATGCCGTTTATGCACACTTCGGACGTATCGACGTGCTGGTAAACAACGCCGGCATGTCACCTTTGTACGAATCGCTCGATCAGATGTCTGAAGAATTATTCGACAAAGTAATTGGCGTCAATCTTAAAGGGCCGTTTCGCCTGAGTGCCTTAGTGGGTACGCGCATGGCGGCGGCGGATGGCGGTAGCATCATCAATATATCGAGTACCGGGTCGGTCACGCCAAGTCCACATGCCGAACCCTACGGCGCTGCAAAAGCCGGACTCAACGCGATCACCCGATCGTTTGCTCATGCTTACGCACCTAAGGTGCGTGTCAATGCAATTATGGCGGGACCGTTTCTCACCGACATCTCTAAAGCCTGGGATATGGAACGCTTCGAAGCGAAGGCCAAGCAATCGATTCCCCTGCAGCGCGGCGGCGAACCCGAAGAGATAGCCGGCGCGGCGCTTTACTTAGCGAGTGATGCATCGAGTTACACGACCGGGTCGATTATTACGGTAGACGGCGGCGCGGGCGGCAACCCGGGACTAGTTTCCGCGGACTAGCAGCGAAACTCAGCGAATTCATGTGCGGACAAGTGGCGCCTGACGGCCAACGAAAAATCTATATTATTTAAATAAATCAAATACTTATTGAGGAACCACCGCTGGATTTACTGAATCTCGCGACTCAGTTATTTATGGAAAAACTCGGCGGCGGTGCCGGTGGACTCAGCGAAGGCGCCGTTTCCGGTGCGCTTGGCGGCCTACTTGGCGGCGGCGACGGCAATATCGACCTGGCCGGGATTATTTCGAAGCCAGATGGCGGCGGACTCGCCAACATCGCCAAATCATGGCTGGGGCACGGCGGCAACGACGGAATTTCCGCGCAACAAATTCTGTCTATGTTTGGCGATTCGGCAGTCGGAGATTTCGCCTCCAAGCTCAACCTGGATAAATCGGCAGCAACCGACGGTTTAGCCGGGATGCTCCCCGATCTAATCGACGGTAGTAGCAAGGGCGGTAGTTTGCTCGACTCGGTCGGCGGTGCCGGTGGCTTGCTAGGCATGGCGTCTAAATTTCTCAAGTAAGTAATCACTATCGTTTAAACACAGATAGAATTTGAAAAATTTAGTGTCCTCTAGCATGCGCGAGCAGAGTCGCGGCTTAAATCTTAAGCGGTCCGACTTGCAGTTTACGAGTTAATTGCAGCCGCACTCGATCCACGAGCCCAAGGTGAGATGGGTCCGGATGATGGAATTTGACGGTCATGTCGAGCCCCTTGCGCTGGGGGAGATGATGTGGAGATTCGATAAAAAATAAGGTCGCAACGTTCTTTTCTGGCGAGAACCGAACCGTCACCTCTCGCGAGAATAAGATTTTAGCGCGGCGCACAAACGAAACCGTGACGGCCAAATCGACAGCGCTTTGAGGCCGTCCGGCCGGCTGTTCATCGGGCTCAAGATAGAGCTCGGCGTAGTACGTCCCGAGACGCGACAAGTACACCGAATAGGTTGTTTGAACGTCTGGCGTGGTATTGAGCACTTCGTTGAAAACCGTCAGGCGCGAACTATTCGCACAGGCGCCTGTGGCAAAGCCAAGCATCAAGACAAGTAAGGAAACGAATTGTTTGTGATTCATGCGAGCTCCTTTGGACGTGCAGCAGTGCACCATCCGGTCTGATATTCAGAGCCTCGAGCAGAAAAAAAGTTCGCCGCGGTTGTTTCAGCGATGCCGCCTGACCAGGTTCGCAAGCATGACCGCACTTTAATTAAGCGCCGTAGAACCGAGATCCCCTCGTCGCTCACTAGTTTTAAGACCCCGCCTGGTCTTGTGTCCCGCTACCGTAATTTGTGGTCCGGTTGTTTGCCTGTCACGAGGCAGCGTTATTCGTCGCTCGCTTAGCCAGGCGTGCAACCACGCTCTTCGTACCTTGCCTTACAACGCGAGACCAGTGCGCGTCGCGAAACGCCATCGTCCGAAGTCGCATTAGTCTCGGCGAGAAAAAATAAGCGGCAACCCGTGGCGTTGTTTCAAAGTCACCTTCGCTTGCGCTTCAACCGGGTGACCGGGAACAAGCTTGATTCGATAGCGTTGTACGATCTGAGCAAGCACCAGCTGAACCTCCAACATTGCCATGCCAAGACCGATGCAAGCCCTCGGTCCTGCGGCAAACGGTAAATAACAATACGAATGGCGGCCTTCGCCTGCGGTTTGCTGGAATCGATCCGGGTCGAAACGTTCCGGATCAGGCCAAAATTCGGCATGACGATGGAGCGCGTACGGCACGACCGCCACGTAGGCCCCCGCTGGGATCTCGTAGTCGCCGAACACCTCAGCTTGCAGTGAGCGTCGTCCAATCGCCCACACCGGCGGATAAATGCGCATTGATTCCTGCACGACTTGTTTTAGATAAGGCACGGAATTTAGATCTTTGTGGCCCGCAGGGCTTCCGGCTAATGCCTCGTCGAGTGCTTCTGCTAAGCGCTCCGCAACTTCCGGATGCTGCGCAAGCAAGTACAACGTCCACGCCAATGCCATCGATGATGTTTCGTGTCCCGCGAGCATTAGAGTGACCACCTCGTCTCGCATCTGCACTTTATCCATCGCCTCATTGGTATCCGGGTCGCGGGCGCCGATGAGCCTATCCAAAATATCGTTCTCTTGGTCACCCTCACGACGGCGTGCTGCGATCATGGTGTAGACAATGTCGTCCAGCCGCCGCTTGGCTTTACGCCATTTGATGTTGTATGGCGTCGGCAGCCACGAATACAAAGTCAATAGCGCTCGGATTTCTTGGGTCTGTAGGTTAACGAGTTCGAGAATCTCAGCGACTTCGTCTGCGTATTGATCGATATCGCTACCGAATAAGGTCGCACCGACGATCTGGAACGTGAGCCGGCCCATTTGCTGGTCGACCCAAATCGGCCCGCCCGAGAGTTGTTTGTCCCAGGTATCCAGCATCGTCTTGGTGAGCGAGTTGATTGGCCCGTCGAAACCGTTAACGACGCGGTTCGCGAACATCGGCTGCATCAATTTGCGTTGCTTGACCCAGTGCGGTCCATCGTTGGAAACGAGGCCATTGCCCATGATTCGCGACAACACACGGTAATCAATGATGTCTTTCGAAAAATGCTCGTAAGAAGGTGACAAGACGCGCCGCACATGGTCCGGGTGATTCACGAAATACACGTCAAAAAAACCTCGCCAACGCACCACGTCACCGTAGCGCTGGATCAGCTCATACATAAAATTTGGCGGGTCTTCGTTTGCACGCCGCACGTTCCAGAAACGTCGTGGGGTCGGCGGCAATTGATGAGGATTGGGCATAAGCAAATTCTCTCGCTTAAACGACGGCTCGGTTATTTCGGGCCAGGTATTATGACAGCTGCTCGCAGCTTATTTTGCGCCGACTACGTGGGAATACCAATCATGCGGCGAGCGACGACTGTCGCTCCGCCCGCATTGGACAAAACGGCCGCGCGATTTGCTAAAGTAGAAAAAATCATTAAACCCGGGAACCCGCTATGGAACTAACCGATGTCATGAGAACTGCATTTTCAGCTCGAGCGTTCGCGAGCGATCCGGTCAGCGACGAAACTTTATATCGAATTTTAGACAACGCTCGGTTCGCGCCAAGCGGCGCAAACAATCAGGGTTGGCGGGTGATTGTGGTTCGCGATACCAGTATTCGCCGTCAACTCGCGGACATCTGCATCCCGGTGTTTCGCTACTATCGCGCGCAGGACGACGCCGGCGAGGTGCCGTTCAATCCGATTACGCCAACGTCTGTGCGTCCTGAAGTGGCTGATTCGACGGCGCTACGCTACCCCATGCTCGAACATTTCGATGATCCGAGCAAAGTACCACTCGTGTTAGTCGTCGCCTTGGATTTGACAGTTGTCACGGCATTCGATGCGGAACAACCACGCATCGGCGTCATCAGTGGCGCATCAATCTACCCATTCGCATGGAATATACTCTTGGCCGCGCGCAACGAAGGTCTCGGTGGTGTGCTGACAACATTCTTAGCCCACGGAGAAAAACAAGCTCAAGCGATTCTCGGACTACCCGACCACTACGCCGTCGCGGCAATGCTACCGCTCGGAAAGCCTGCCAAACCGCTGAGCAAACTTCGGCGCCGCTCGGTCGAGTCCTTTACAACGATTGATCGATTTGACGGCCCAGTATTCGACAAATGAATATCCGCGGCTGCCTCCATTGATAAGCTTCGCCTAGACGGACTAAAACCTGACTTCAACGGTAGGTTTCGCTAAGATAGCCGGCTAATTCCCGTATCGTTGGCATAAGCGTGCAATCCACACTTCTCCAAGTTTGGCCACCGCCTATGTCTGCGCCGCCGCAACGTTAGAGAATTCCAACTCGTTTCGCGCGATGTGAATCAAGCAGAGGCTCGCGGTCTCTTAACTTAAGGACAGGAGTAGTGACAATGAAGATTGCCGTACCGCGCGAGGTACATGCTAACGAGTGCAGAGTCGCATCCACTCCGGATGTTGTCGAAAAACTGATCGCTTTAGGCTTTGAGGTCAGCGTCGAATCAGATGCCGGTGCGCGCGCAAGTTTTTCCGATCAAAGCTATCAGGCCGCTGGTGCGACCATCGTAAGCGACACCGAAACCTTATGGCGCGAAGCCGATATTATCCTCAAGGTTCGTAGCCCCGAAACGCATCCTAGTCTCGCACGACATGAATCGGATTTACTCCATGAAGGGCAAACGCTGTTGTCGTTTATTTGGCCTGCTCAAAACCCTGAGTTGATGGCGCAGCTCGCAGAGAGAAAAGTTACCGTACTTGCGCTCGATAGCGTGCCGCGAATTTCACGTGCACAAAAACTCGATGCCTTGAGTTCTATGGCGAATATTGGCGGCTACCGCGCCGTCATCGAAGCGGCAAACAATTTCGGACGCTTCTTCACCGGACAAATCACGGCTGCAGGTAAAGTGCCGCCGGCTAAAGTGATGGTCATTGGTGCTGGTGTTGCTGGGCTTTCCGCGATCGGTACCGCCATGAGTCTCGGCGCGATTGTGCGCGCGTTCGATACGCGGCCTGAAGTAAAAGAACAGATCGAAAGTATGGGCGCGCAATTCCTAGAACTCGATTTCAAAGAAGAAGCGAGCGGCACCGGCGGCTACGCGAAAGAAATGAGTCCCGCCTTCATCGAAGCTGAAATGGCTTTGTTCCGCGCCCAGGCCGCCGAAGTCGACATCATTATCACGACCGCGCTGATACCGGGGAAACCCGCACCAAAACTCATTCTTGCCGACATGGTCGAGATCATGCGTGACGGCAGCGTCATCGTCGACATGGCTGCCGAACAAGGCGGTAATTGCGAACTCACAGTTGCCGGTGAAATCACCGTTCAACATGGCGTGAAAGTCATTGGCTATGTCGATCTCCCGAGCCGCTTGGCTGCCCAATCAAGTCAGCTATACGGCACGAATCTGCGCAACCTATTAACCGAATTATGCCCTGAAAAAAACGGGGAAATTGTCGTCAACATGGAAGACGAAGTTATCCGCGGGACGACTGTTATTAAAGACGGCGAGATTACCTGGCCGCCACCAGCACCCAAACTCTCGGCCGCACCCCAGAAGCCGCCTGCACCTGCAAAAGTTGCTGTGGTCGAAACAAAGCGCGGTGGCGGATGGAGTTCCACGCTGACATTGATAATCGGCGGGCTCGCACTGTGGGGCTTAGGATCGGTCGCACCGCCGATATTTATGTCGCACTTCACGGTCTTCGTGCTGGCGTGTTTTATCGGCTACCAAGTCATTTGGAATGTGACCCCAGCACTACACACCCCCTTGATGAGTGTCACAAACGCAATTAGCGGCATCATCGTGCTCGGTGCTGTACTGCAAGTATCGACCGATTCGTTTGTGATAACGCTCCTAGCTGGCGTCGCGATTTTAATTGCCTCAATTAACATCGCCGGTGGTTTCTTGGTTACTCAACGCATGCTGCGCATGTTTCAACGATAAGGAATCGTAATGGCCTCTGGACCACTGACTGCGGCATACATTGCTGCAACCATATTGTTTATTCTCAGTCTTGGCGGACTCAGTCACCCGGAGACCGCACGACGCGGCAATCTATACGGCATGTGCGGTATGGGATTGGCGATCATCGCAACCATCCTCAGTGCACAAGTTAGCTCTTACATTGTCTTGATCGTCATGATGCTTGCCGGTGGTGCGATCGGTACTTTCGCCGCAACGAAAGTGCAAATGACCGAGATGCCTGAGCTCGTGGCTATGTTGCATAGCTTCGTCGGTCTTGCTGCCGTGCTCATCGGCTACGCGACTTACATCGACCCCTCGCACGTCTTCATCGGCGCGGAGAAAACCATTCATGAAGTAGAAATTTATCTTGGCATATTGATCGGCGCGGTGACGTTTACCGGATCGATAATTGCGTTTGGGAAACTACGCGGGCTGATTGATGGTAAGTCCATGCTGCTTCCCGCACGGCATTTTTTGAACCTCGGGCTCGCCATTCTCTGTTTATGGTTAGGTGCGCTATTCGTTGGCAATGAATCGATGAGTGCCGGCATCTGGGTACTGTTCTTTATGACATTGATTGCATTCGCATTTGGCGTGCACATGGTGATGGCGATCGGCGGCGCCGACATGCCAGTGGTGGTGTCGATGTTGAATAGTTATTCAGGATGGGCGGCGGCGGCGACCGGCTTCATGTTATCCAACGACTTGCTAATCGTAACCGGCGCCTTAGTCGGTTCGAGTGGCGCAATCTTAAGTTACATCATGTGCCGGGCTATGAACCGTAATTTTATCAGCGTCATCGCGGGTGGTTTCGGTACTTCGAGCGGCGGACCTGCCGTGTCGTACGAAGGGGAAGCGGTGCCAATCTCCGCCGAAGATACGGCAGAACTACTTCGCGATGCAGATAGCATCATCATTATTCCAGGTTATGGCATGGCGGTAGCCCATGCGCAAAATATTGTCTCTGAATTGACGACGACGTTGCGCGAAAGAGGGAAAAACGTGCGCTTCGCAATCCATCCCGTCGCCGGTCGCATGCCAGGACACATGAACGTGTTGCTCGCCGAAGCGCGCGTGTCCTACGACATCGTTTTAGAGATGGATGAAATTAATGACGATTTCCCAACTTGCGACGTCGCAATTGTGATTGGGGCGAACGATATCGTTAACCCGGCAGCTCAAGAAGAACCAAACAGCCCCATCGCGGGAATGCCCGTGTTGGAAGTCTGGAAAGCGAAGACAGCGATCGTATTAAAACGTTCGATGGCGACGGGCTATGCTGGGGTCGACAATCCTTTGTTCTTCCGCCCCAATACGCAAATGCTATTCGGTGATGCTAAGGCCAGTCTCGACGAAGTTTTCAAGGCGCTTAAGTAGAACGTCGGCTACGACGTAGCCATATTAATGGCGCTTGAAGGCGAATGCTTATGCGGAGCAATTGGATACCGTATTAGTGGAGAACTTATCAATCCACGTAGCTGTCATTGCTCGCGTTGTCGTAAAGCTTTCAGTGGAGCGGGTTCTGCGTATGCAGAAGTTGATAGTAAAACTTTCGTCTGGAGTCGCGGCGAAACTGAGTTGACGATCTACGGTAAAGCCCAGGGATTCGCGCTAGGCTTTTGTCGGCTTTGTGGTTCTACCTTATGCGGCCTCTATTGCGGCGACATCCACGGCATTACATTAGGTAGCTTGATAGGCGACCCCGGCATCATTATCGAAAAACATATTTTCGTCGACTCAAAAGCGAGCTGGGACATGATTGGCGGCGATGCTCCGCAATTCTCACAAGGCCTAAACTCGGCTGCTCGCTGAAACAATACTCAGTATTAGTCCTCGCGCAAGGTCGTTAACATCTCGCGCAGTTTCTCTTCATCGCCTGGGTCGTGAAGCGGAATACTAAATTCCGCATGGCTTACAAGCTTACCGTAGCGAGATTTTAATTTTCCTGCGATTTCATCGTATAAGCCGACAACGGCATAGCGTTCGAGAATATCGTCCGTGATGAATTTCGGCATTTCTTCCCAGCGCTGCGCTTTCGAAAGTAATTTTAATTCATCTGCTAAGTCACCTAAGCCGTGATGCGCGAACGCCGCGCGATAGGCGGGCGTAGAGGCATAAAATGAAATGCGTGCGCGCACGTCGCGGATCTTCTCAGCTAAGGTCTGTTCATCCGGCGCGGTCGCGATCAGCGGTTTGATAGACACCGCGTACGCACCCGGGTCGCGCTTTGCAATCGCCGCGCCGCGCGCCAACGCGGGCAACATAACCGCCCGAATGTAATCTGCAGAACAGACCGGATGCGGTCGCACGCCGTCGGCGACTTCACCAGCGACTTGGCACATATATTCGTTCACCGCGGCAACATGTATCGGAATGTTGGGATGTTCAATCGGACCCGGATCGAACAACGGTACGATGAGATTCAAACGATAGTGCGGCCCATTGAAATCCAAAGGGTCGCTCGTTTGCCAGCTATTCCATACGGCGCGCACCGCTTGAATGTACTCACGCATCCAGGGTCCCGGTGGCGACCATTCGAAACCAAAGCGTCGTTCGATATGACCTTTTACTTGCGTGCCCAAACCGAGTGTGAAACGCCCTTTTGATAGCCGCTGCAAATTCCAGGCAGCCATTGCGGTAACGGTTGGGCTACGCGCGAAAGCTATGGCCACCGCTGTACCCACTTGCAGTCGATTTGTTGCTTGGGCAGCCAAAGCCATCACGACATACGGATCGACTTTGGTTTCTTCGACCATCAAAGAATCGTAACCCAGTCTTTCGACAATTTTCGCGTCGTCGTAGACGCTCGCAATATCGATGGACGCTGTCGGCTGGCGCAGACCCGGATCGACTTTGCCCAGTGGTAATAATGTTTCGACTTTCATTGCTTACTTACACCTGTTTTAACCAACCCGCCGGCGGATTAGAGTACCAGGGTGAACTTAGCTCGGACAGTAGGTCACGGCGCGTTCGCGCTAGACTCACGATTTGTTGAACACTATTATCGACTCCGAAGATGCATGAGCGGATGAGCAGACACCTTGTTGGTTCGAGGAATCGAACGAAATGGCCGGGCCGGTGTCTGCAGTAATCTTCACATAAATCACCACGGCTGATGCGTTTTGCTCGCGCCTTTCAAACTATAGGAAGAAATAATGAGATTTGGAAATTTAGCGATAGCAGCATGCGCGACTTGCTTGCTAGTCGGGCCGACAGGCGCCTTAGCAATGAAAATAAAACCCGGCAAATGGGAGTTCCGTTCGACGAATTCTATGCACGGTGCGGGGGCGGCACAGGAGCAAGTCGATCAGCAATGCATAAGCGATCCGGTAATGAGACCCGACACCTTGATGAAAGATATGAACAATGGCTGCCAATTGTTAGATACTGAAGATGCAACAGACTCGATGTCCTGGAAAGTGACTTGTTCTAATGCCGGAGGGGAAATGTCTGGCAGTGGTAACGTCCGTCGCGAAGGCGACGGTCTGGTCGGCGGCATGCAGATGACGATGTCGTTTAATGGTCAGAAAATGGATATGCGAGTCGGGTGGACGGGAAAATATCTCGGCCCGTGTCACTAGCGCAGGTTTGACAATGACAAATTCCAAGCAAGAGCATGTTAGCGAAAACTCATCTGAGGAGAATAATTTGTTGCGCGATAGTGCGGTCGCGTTTTGTACTCGCGATGCGGGCATTACGCGGCTGCGCACGCTCAAACGGTCTGAAAGTGATTTTGATCCGAGCGTGTGGCACAAGATGGTTGAGCTTGGATGGTCTGCGATTTTGGTCGAAGACGCGAGTGACGGTTTGGGACTGGGGTTGGATGCAGCAGCGATTATTGCTGAAGAGCTAGGCCGAGTCGTTGCGCCAGAGCCGTTTATTGAAGTGGCGGGGCTCGCCGTCATGCTACTCAATAAATTACCGCCAGGCGCGCAACGGCAAATGTTATTGCGTTCGATAGCGAGCGGTGACCTCATGCCGATTGTTTGTGCGTCAGAAGTTCAAGCCAACGCACTCGAGGACCTTCCGCGCGCGACCGCGAACAGCGATGGTTTTTCGCTAACTGGCCATGTCGATCACGTTGTGCATGCATCCGATGCCGACGGCTTCTTGGTCCCGGCATCACTTGATGGTGGATTGGCGCTATTCTGGGCGTTGAGATCAACACCGGCGATTACCGTTGAATCACGAAAGCTTGCCGACAACACAAGCCACGCGCGGGTGTCGTTTGCGAACACCGCGCTCGACAAGTCTTGCTTGCTTGGCGGTGGAGCGACAGTGAGTGCGGCATTCAACTCGGCACTGAGCGACGCGCAGGTGCTTACGTCGGCCTATTTGTGCGGTTTGATGACGCAAACACTCGAAACGACTCTGGATTATCTGCGCATGCGCAAACAATTTGGTCGCGCTATTGGGAGTTTTCAAGTGCTACAACACCGCGCCGTCGATCTATATATCGCGCGCGAACTGGCGTCCTCGGTGGTCACCGACGTGGTCGGATCAATGATGCGCGAAACGGATGAAGCGGCGCGGGCGATCTTAGCGAGTCGCGCACGGTATCGAACAACGGAAGCTGCTCTGGCCGTGACCCGGGCGGCTATACAAATGCATGGCGCAATTGGTTTTACGGATGAATGCGACATAGGCCATTATTTGAACCGCGCGATGGTATTGGGTTCACGGCGCGGCAACGCGAGCTGGCATTTGCGTCAATTGGCGGTGCTAGCTTTGGACGACGAACGGAGTCCCGTACAAGACACGAGTGCGCTTGCTAGTACCGACGGATCCGGCAGCACCCGCTATAACGATCTCAGTGATGAAGAATTTCGCTACCTGGTTCGGACTTGGTTCGAGAAAGAATATCCCGAGGAGCTGCGCTATCCGCCGCGACGATTGCATTTCGAGGAGATCAAGGACTGGTACCTCAAGCTTTCAGAGAAATCTTGGTTAGCACCGAGCTGGCCGGTGGAATTCGGCGGCATGGGCCTGTCGCCAGCAAAGATGCTGATATTTATTGAAGAACAAGAACGTTGGGGGGTGGCGCGGGCGCCTGACATGGGGATCACAATGATCGGGCCATTGTTGATCCAGCACGGCAACGCGCAACAGCGTGAACAATACTTGCCAAAGATTCTCGCCGGCGAGAACATCTGGTGTCAG
Source organism: Gammaproteobacteria bacterium (assembly GCA_047611905.1). Taxonomy (GTDB): domain Bacteria; phylum Pseudomonadota; class Gammaproteobacteria; genus UBA11873. The sequence continues at coordinate 23,925 of JBLFWZ010000004.1, forward strand.
GGGTACTCGGAACCCAACGCGGGATCAGACTTAGCTAGCTTGCAATGCGATGCGGTCCTCGATGGAGACGAGTTTGTTGTCAACGGACAAAAGACCTGGACAACCTTAGCGCAAGACGCGACCCACATCTTCTTATTAGTCCGCACCGATAAACACGCGAAGAAACAGGCAGGGATTAGCTTCTTACTGGTCGATATAAGTTCGCCAGGGATCACGATTCGTCCGATACGAAACATTGCCGGGGACGAAGAATTCTGCGAAGTGTTTTTCGATGATGTAAGCGTCCCAACCGAAAACCTGGTCGGCGAAATGAATACAGGTTGGGCAATAGCAAAAGCCTTACTGGGATTCGAGCGGATCTTCCTTGGCTCGCCGAAGCAATCGCAATATGCGCTACAACGTCTCGAAAGCATCATAGCTGGGCAAGATTTAATGAACGATCGTGGATTCATGGACCGTTTTGCACGGCTTAAAGTCGACACCTTGGACCTTGAAGTTATTTACACACGCTTCGCCCAGATCGTTCGCGATGGCGGCACTTTGGGTCCGGAAGTTTCGATTCTAAAAATTTGGGCAACAGAAACGTTTGCGCGCTTAAGCGAACTCATGCTCGAAGCTGCGGGAGAGCTTGGCGCTGAACGTGGTGAGTTGAAGTTTGGTAACGGCAAAGCCAACATCCTGAGCCAATTCTACAACGCGAGACCGGCGACGATTTACGGTGGTAGTAACGAGATTCAGCGCAACATCGTCGCGAAAAACGTCTTGGAATTACCGGACTCTTAATCCGACTGAGAGACGTCTACGAGGTGCCTATTGCTGCTCGGACAGTTGCCATCGACGAGCCCTCTGAAAAATCGAATGCGACTTAATAGGTTAGGCTTTGCAGTACTTCTTAAACTTGGCCGCGGGCATCGGATGCCCGTATTTGTAGCCCTGCATATAATCAACCGAGAGTCGACGAACGAAGTCTTCCTGCCCGGCATTTTCTACACCTTCCGCGACGATCTTCAGATTGAGCTCTTTCGCAATCGCGAGAGTCGCACGGAATATCGCGCAATCTTGCGGCGAATTAGGCAGATCACGGATAAATTCCTGATCAATTTTAAGTGCTGCGAAGGGCAATTCTTTCAAGCGTGAGAGATTCGAAAACCCAGTACCAAAATCATCGATCACCAGTCGCACTCCAATGCTTGTGAGCTCGTCGAACACTCGCCAGACGGCTGCGTCGGCATCCATTGCAACGGATTCGGTGATTTCAAGAAGCAGGCGTTCGCCACTGATGTTATATTTTTGCAATGTTTCTGCGACGAATATCGGAAATGTTTCGTCCGTCAACTGAAGCCCAGAGACGTTAACCCATACTGAAATTTTCGGATCCGTGACGGTCGCGATATACGCACAAGCCTGATCAAGTACGGATTGCCCAAGCTGGTAAATAAGCCCCATATGTTCTGCCAATGGAATGAATTCCGACGGCATCAGGTCGCCAAGCTCCTGGTCCTGCCAGCGCACTAGTGCTTCGAAGCCTTCAACACTTCGGTCGTCACAACTGACTATCGGTTGATAATGTAACGACAACATCGACTGATCTAGCGCCAGCGGTAATTTCATTTCTATGGTGGAAATCCGTTCGGCGGCTACGCTCGCGCCGTCGGAATAAAACTCGGAACCGCCACGCCGTCTACGCTTACACCAACCCAACGCCATACCGGCGTTGCGCACGAGATCTTGTGCGTCATTTCCGTGGCTCGGATACATCGCCACGCCGATACTCACGGAGACTCTATAATCCTGCTGGTTCAATTTCATTGGCCGAGCAATCTCGGCGAGAATCGTTTCCGCAATTAGCTCGGCCTGCATTGAATCGATGTCCTCGGCGAGAACGATGAATTCGTCACCATCGAGTCGACCGAGAATGTCTATGTTTCTCATTGATGCGCGCAGGCGATCAGCGACTTCAATAATGACACCATCGCCTGCACAATGGCCGAAACGGTCATTGACGAGCTTGATGTGGTCGATTCCAATAACGAAGACTGCTGCATTATCGCAACGACTTGCCTTGGTCGTGTCAAACAGGTTCATGAATGAACGACGATTTGGCAGCTGGGTTAGGGGATCGGAAAACGCGTATCGGACTTGTTGACTCGTGAGTCGGTCGAGTTTCCGTCGCTCGTTGGGAGCGCGTCGAGAATTGGCATTCGCGTCTCGGCCGCCATAGGTTCCGAGCGCTTCGGGAGAGTCTGCTTCTCGAATTACACCGAATAGAAGATCATTGTCGGCTGCGTCGCGCAATAACGATAGATGGCTCTGCAGTACTCGTGGGTGCTCGCCGTGGATTATCGAAACGACTTCGTCGACCCGCGCCTGACCCGTGGAAAACACCGCCTCGTCGTTTTCCCAGATGATGCCGGCTTCGCGGTCTGGCAAAAAATCGCGTTCCGTTTTACCCAGTAATTCGACTCGAGTGCGGCCCATGTAATCGCAAAAAGCCGCGTTGACCATCACCCAACGGTGGCTGCGATCCTTGGTCCACATCGGTTCGGGTAAAGCGTCAATTACCGCATTCAAGCCACGTACTGACAGTCCGCGCGTGACTCGCCCATTTTTTTCGATAGCGCCTTTTGGAGCACTATCGAGTCGATCAATGGCTAGTTTTGGCATCGTATCGAGCACCCAATGTAATAGTAATTAATCTTATAATTCAATAGGTTTTGATGTATACCTTCCACTCTACACTAAGTATGTATTAGATCAAACCTTGCAACTCAGCACGGTCTCGGTTGGTGACCTATCGATATCGCCCCCCAAATTAACACCTGTGACTTTCGCAATAGATATAATGGCTCTTTGTGAACTGCGGCCTTAGAGGCACTAGCTGGAGCAATAGCGCATGAAAATCCACACAATTGAAGGTGGTGACGGACTCAAACTACATGTTCGCCGATGGGGTGACCCCGCAAGCCCGGCAATCTTGTTGATCCATGGTTGGTCACAATCCCATATGTGTTGGGAGCAACAGTACGAACATGAATCACTCCAAGACTTTAATTTGGTAGCGCTGGATCTGCGCGGCCACGGAATGTCTGAAGCACCGTTAGATCCCGCATGCTACGCCGACTCTAAGTTGTGGGCTGATGACATTGCCTCAATTATTGACCAGCTAAATCTGGATCGCCCAGTCCTTGTAGGATGGTCCTACGGCGGCCTCGTCATTGGTGACTACGTGCGCACTCATGGACAGAATTCGATCGGTGGAATCAACTACGTTGGCGCAGCGAGCGTGCTCAATGAAAGCGCATTCGGTAGCCTAATCGGTCCTGGTTTCTTAGATAATTTTGCTGAGGCAACCTCGCCCGATCTGCCGACGAATATCGCCGCGATGAATCGTTTTCTTCATGCGTGCTTCGAGATTCCATTGGCGCGGCCGGATTTTGAGAAGGCACTCGCCTACAACATGATGGTACCGCCGGCGGTTCGCTTGAATCTAGGTTCGCGCGATGTAGACAACACAGATGTGCTCGAAAAGCTCAGCATCCCCGTGCTTGTTAGCCAGGGAAGAAAAGACATAGTCGTATTACCAAGTTCAGCCGAAAAGATACTCAAGCATTGCACGACTGCGCTAGCATCATGGTACGAGGGAGTCGGCCATGCACCTTTCCTCGAAGACGCGGCGCGATTCAATCGAGAGCTTGCCGAGTTTACACTCGGGGTTCGCGAGTAATAATGAATACACAAACTAATCGACGGAGTTCGTCAATATGAGCGCATTACTAGCCCCTATCCCAGGTATCCCAACAGCCGACCATCGCAGCGAAGAGGATTTGCCGTTCGTCAAACTTGCGGACGGTGTTGAGTTTCAGCTTCTCCAAGCGGACGTCGATCTCGGACTATGGATTGTCCGCACGAAATTTGACCCGGGTACCACCATACAACGCCATCGCCATACGGGGGTCGTATTTGCGTACACAACTAGCGGCGCATGGCGGTATCTCGAATATCCGGAGATTAATCGACCGGGTTCCTATTTGTACGAACCTGCAGGTTCGATACATACACTACATGCCTTGGCGGATACTGATGGTCAAACTGATGTATTTTTCGCGATCTACGGCGCCAATCTCAATCTCGACGACGACGGAAACGTGGAATCGGTTGTCGATGCGGGTTCGATCCGCGATTCCTATTTCGAGGAATGCGAAAAAGCAGGTCTAGCACGGCCTAGCATAATCGGCTGTTGACCAGCACCATCTAACCGCAGCATGCGTGCATTGGGCTTCCCGCACCAACAATCTGAATTGGGCGGGACGACTTTCGGTGCCGACAATCACACCGTTCGCCGGCCCCGATGCCGGGGGTCGGATCGGTCCCCGAGCGGGACACAACAGAATATCGCAGGTGAACGCTAACAGCGCTCACGCCCTGATTGCCGTAGAATAATCCGTCAACTAGATCGAGCGAGGCAAGAAAAAATGGTCCGATGTGGCATTATCATTTTTCCAACTGACGAGACCATCCAACCGATAGAGCTTGCTCAAGCTGTCGAACAACGCGGACTCGATTCGTTATTTCTGCCCGAACACACTCATATGCCGGTCGGTTCGACTTCGCCCTTTATGCCGGACGGCGTCGTGCCGGAATTCTACAAACGCACGCACGACCCTTTCGTCGCATTGGCGGCTTGCGCTGCGGTCACTGAACGGATCACGTTGGCAACAGGCATTTGCCTCGTGACCCAACGGGATCCCATCACATTGGCGAAAGAAGTGGCATCACTCGACAAGATTTCCAACGGGCGGGTCGTGCTCGGAATTGGCGCTGGGTGGAATGCAGCTGAAATGGCCAACCATGGCACGCAATTCGAGAATCGATGGAAGATTTTGCGCGAACGCATCATGGCCATGAAAACGATATGGCGCGAGGACGAAGCGGAATTTCACGGTGAGACCGTAAACTTTGATCCCATGTGGTCCTACCCGAAACCCGTCCAAGCCGGCGGCCCGCCGATTTGGATTGGAGCGAACTCTAAATGGGTTCCGGATCGTGTGGCGGATTACGCGGACGGCTGGATGCCAATTGCAGGGCGTGCCGGGGGCGGCGACATCGCGAAACTTAAGGAGGCGTGCGAAAAACGCGGTCGCAATTTTTCAGAAATAACCCTGGGTCTGTTTATGGCACCGCAGGATGAGGCGAAGGCAAACGGATGGATTGCCGAAGGGTATTCGGAAATGATTTTCGGTGTTGCGGCTACTGAACGCGACGCAGTCCTTAGTCAGTTAGATGCAATAGCCGAGTTCGCGAACGTCATTCGAGGTTAAAAACGGCGGCAGCCGATCGGTCGCCGCGCTAAGCCACTACGGTAATTGCACCAAAAGATTGGTTAAGCCGTCTCTTGCAATCCAGAGTCGAGTCGATCGAGCGTGTACTCAGTTAGCTCTTCGAGAATCGATTCGGCATTGACTGTCGCCGACCAATCAAACTTGCACCCGTAAAATACTTCCGTGTCGTTCGAAGTTCGATAACACACTTTGGTTACGATATTGGTCGCCTCGATTTGTCCCGGCAAGCGCAAGGCTAAAAGAATCTCTTGCTGCTTGCGCAGGAAATCGTCTGGATCGTGCCCTACGTTCAGGCAAATCCCGGTAGCAGAAAGGTTTCGTACGTTTACCGGATAAAGCAATTGATTGTTTGGGATTGAAAGTAACGGCATGACTGCGGCGGCTAAGCTTGTTCCGGCGGTAGGTTCACCGTCACGATAAGCCGCACGACGATTGAATAGTTGAAAAAAGTTTTCTCCGCCATGATTCGCCAGCTCGTCAGGCGAATCGAACGCCAAACCAATTAAGCTATCTGTCGCCGTATCGCCACTAAAAACAATTTGTGCCGATATCGTGGCTTTGCGCGTGAAGCTCGGGGAATCGATTAATACGAAAATCCGCTCGCCTTTGTTAACGGCGGGCCCGGTGCCTTTCACAAAGCGCACGCTTGTCCCATTACACGTTACATCTGCAACTTCAGCCGGTACGTGACGCTCTTCATTGCGCATTAGCGCGAAAGCGAGATCATCCGTCGAAATCGGTCGTACCCGATAAGCACACCGACGATTGTCGGCAAGCGCGGTCGCCAGCATACGCGTTCCCCATGGCGTGTATTGACAGCCGCTCACTATAACGAAGTTCACAATAAATAACAGTTGTTCGCGGTCCTCGGCTTTAGCGCTTTACATAAACAATTTCTCCGCCTAGCTTTGTTGATTCATCAACTCATGGAAGTTTTTTCGAATGGAAAAAATAAAATTATTTCGTAATTACTTTGTTCCTTGCATTGCCCTCTTATTTTTTATGGTCGGAGAGTCTCATGCCGCATCGGCGACCGAAATAGATATCAAAGTTGATTCGGCTGTCAAACGATTCGCGAACGAAGTCGATACAGGTCAGGCATTCCTTAAAGCAGCTAAAGGCGTGCTGATATTCCCGAACGTCGTTAAAGCCGGTTTCGGTATTGGCGGCGAATACGGCGAGGGAGCGATGCGCATTAGTGGCAAAACCGTGGACTACTACAACACCGCTGCCGCCTCAATTGGATTTCAAATCGGCGCCCAGACAAAGACCATCATTTTGGTCTTTCTAGAAGACAAGGCGTTGAACACGTTTCGCGCTAGCGACGGGTGGGAAGCTGGAGTCGATGGCGCAGTTGCGCTGATTCAGATCGGCGCTGGTGGTTCGATCGATACGTCTAATGTCACCGATCCTATCGTCGGGTTCGTGCTCAACAACAAAGGTTTGATGTACAACCTTACTCTAGAAGGATCAAAAATGACGAAAATTAAGAAATAGCGACGAGACTTTCATGGTCTACGATTGTTTGAGATGCAAGTCGCGTATGCCATTTTGGATTTCATCGATGCTGCGATTTTCGTGGTGCCTCGATGCTGGGGTTAGAAATGATTCAAGTCGGGTGGCGAGTCGGATCGGATTGGGTTCGCGACGTATAGTGATCACGCCATCGGTGACGAGTTGCTGTAGAAGCAATTCACGTTCGGTTCGCGCATGGATGCTTTCTGCGATCGGAGTCAATAGGAAATTGCTGATCACAATCCCGTAGAGCGTTGAGGTCAAAGCAATCGGTATCGATTTCAAGATGACTTCCGGATCACCAATACCGGCCAACATCGCAATTAGACCAATGACACTACCCGCAACGCCGAATGCCGGAGCAAGTTTTGCCGCGTGACGAAAAACTCTTTCATGCTGCGATCGCCGTTGTTTGAAATAGAACATTTCTGTATGTAAAATTTCATGTAGATCGTCATCTTTGAAGCCGTCGACCAGTAAGTTCAGCGCCCTTCGGAGAAAACCAATGGTAGTTTGCTCACTGTAGTTTTCTAACGCCAAGAGGCCGTCACTGCGCGTGCGTACCGCCAGATCCCGCAACACCGCGATCACCCGCTCCGGCGTCAGCATTTTGCGAGAATACGTATTCAACGCGACGAGGACCGCGGCGCGAATGTCCGCGAGAGGATAACTCAAACACATCGCGCCTAAGGTTCCGGAAACAACCACAATGATGCCGACTCCGTTGAGTAAAAGGCCGGGATTTTCCGTGAACATAAACGTGGCAGCGTAGATCCCTGTGCACAGCACAACACCCATCCAATTTAAGCTGCCCATATCATTGTTCCTCTAGTCCGTCGTCGGCGATTTCTCGGGTGATAATTATTTCGACCCGGCGGTTTAGCGCGCGCGTCGTTTCGTTCTCGTTCGGGTGGGCGGGTTCATACTGACCTCTACCAACCACTACGAACCGCGCAGGATTGATCGCTGCGCTGGCAATTAAGTGTCGCGCCACTCGGCTTGCCCGCACGACCGACAATTCCCAGTTGCTCGGAAACTCACGCGTGCGGATTGGATTATCGTCGGTGTGTCCGATGACGTGAATTTGGTAGGGAGTTTGTCGAATCACCCCCGCGAGTCGATCGAGGAATTCGGTCATTTCAGGAAGTAACGCGGTTTTACCGCGCTGGAAGAACATCGGACCCTGGACGCTCACTTTTACCGACTGATCGTCAAGTAACGCGATATCGATGTTTTTCAGTTGGGTCTCGAGAACCGCGGCTCTACTTCGATCGAAAACGTTTAGCTGCATAAGCGATTCAAATGAAGGCGGTGGTTTTGGTACTTCCTTTTCCACATCGCGGTCTTTCTGAATTTCGTGTATCTGTGGTACAGGATTCGCCCGATAACGGATTGCGACCTCTGGATCAGCAGACTTGACAGCTAATAATGCAGCGAATAGGACGAACATCACCATCATCAGATCCGACCACGGGACCGACCACAGATCATCACCAGAAAAATCGTCGACGAAAGTCCGTCCGTAAACTTTCTCGAATTCTTCAAAGGTACGACTGCCCAGCTTAATACTCGCAGGCTCAAGCGCGGCGCTCTCTCCTGCGATCTCAGACTCCTGAGATCTAGGCGGTGAGGTATCTTCTGAGTCGTTAGTCATGAGTGCTTCTCATAGGCCGTTTAGCGACCACCAACTCTAAAACCTTAGAGGTTAATCGAGCGCCGAGGCTTCGCGAGAACGGGCTAGAAGTGAAACAGGGTTTGTCTAACCGAAGGGCCGTCGGGATTCCCTTACGCGCGCGGGTTAGAATGGCGCATGAATACCAATCCAAATACTAGACCGTGACGCTTGAACCCAGCCATCCGTTCGACACTTTAACCCCGGATTTCATACTCAATTCGCTAGAAGAACACGGCGTACTCAGTGATGGTCGGTTACTGGCGTTGAACAGTTACGAAAATCGCGTTTATCAAATCGGTATCGAAGATGGAGAGCCACTCGTTGCTAAGTTCTACCGACCGGATAGGTGGAGCGACGACCAAATCTACGAGGAGCACGAGTTTTGTTTCGAACTCGCGGCAAATGAACTCCCGATCGTCGCGCCAATTGTGAATGCCAACGGTGAAAGCATGCTTCGTTGCGGAGCGTTTCGTGTTGCCTTGTTTCCTCGGCGCGGAGGTCGCACGCCAGACATCGACGATCTAGATAATTTGCTGATCCTAGGCCGCCTGCTTGGCCGCATCCATTTAACTGGCGCAAATCGGCCGTTCGAACACCGGCCAACAATCAATTGTGTCAACTTCGGACACGATTCCGTAGCAATCGTAGGCGGGCGTTTTATCCCAGCGGAATTGGCCCCGGCCTACGACTCTTTAGCCGAGGACTTATTAAAAAAATTAGATGCCATCTTCGCTACCGTCGGCGATATTGAACACATCCGTGTACACGGCGATTGTCACAGTGGGAACATATTATGGCGCGATGCGACGCCACACTTCGTCGATTTTGACGACTCACGAATGGCACCGGCAATTCAAGATCTTTGGATGCTGCTGTCTGGCGATCAAGAACGACAACGCGCGCAACTTTCCGAAATTTTAGAAGGCTACGGGGAATTCAACGATTTTCACTTTAAGGAACTGCAACTCGTCGAAGCGCTGCGCACGTTACGTTTACTACACTACAACGCCTGGCTTGCGGAGCGTTGGGACGACCCAGCATTTCCACGTACCTTTACGTGGTTTAACTCGCCGCGTTACTGGGAGCAGCACATCCTCGACCTACGAGAGCAATATGCCGCGTTGGACGAGCCGCCCTTACAAGTATTTAGCGGCTAAGGCGTGTTTCCAGTGGCCTATCGAACTTAGGCATTCGTAGTGATGGAAAAGCCTGCTTGAATTATTTTTAATGCGCTTTTGAAACTAGTCGTTATTCGATTCAACGAGAAAGTGCACGGCAAATAGCCGAACCCGGCTTTACCTACACGACTGCAGGGATGCAGGAGATAGAGCAACGCAGGAGCAGTTGCCGACGACTGCAGGGATGCGCGAGATACGAGTCCACGGCTAGGATTGCCCCTGCAATCCTTTTGCATTCCCCGCAGTCCATGGCGGTCAGATGGACGAGGGAGAACTGAGCCGGGAGCGACGCAGGAGCGGTTGCCAGGTAGGACTACGTTAGGTCCGGCGGGTTCCTAGCGACCGCGAAATTTAGCCGGGCGCTTTTCGCGAAATGCCGTGGTTCCTTCTTGAAGATCGGCTGTTTGACCTAGGCCGTGAAACGACGTCGACTCGAGTCGCAATGCTTCATCCAAACTCATTCCCTGCGCTCGTACCATGACATCTTTCGCGCGTTGTTGCGCCAATGGTGCCCGCGACGCAAGACGCGCGGCGTATGCGAGTGTCTCATCTAAGACCGATTCTTGCGGGTAGATTCGGTTAACTAACCCGATGCGTAAGGCGTGGGTCGCATCGAAGCGATCGCCAGAGAGAATCATCTCCATGGCATTGCCAGTTCCGACAATCTCGCGTAAGCGGATTAATCCACCGTCACAAGGATGGAATCCCCAATTGACGTCTTGAAACCCAAAGGCCGCATGTTCCGAGCAAAACCGGATGTCGCATGCGAGCGCGAGCTCAAAACCGCCTGAAATCGCGAAACCGTTTACCGCAGCAATGATCGGCTTGGCGATATGTAAGTTTCTGGTAATGCCCCCGAATCCAGGGCCTTGGGTATATTTCGCGTGAAATTCCGGTGCTGGGGTCGTTGCATAATTCATCGTGTAGGTTTTTAGGTCGGCGCCCGCACAAAACGCCTGACTACCGCTGCCCGTAATAACGGCCACCCTAAGCTCCGGCTCGCGCGCAAACTCCTGCCATTTCGCTACCAACAAATCGTTGGCAGCGAAATCCAACGAATTCATGACGTCCGGACGATTGATCGTGATTAGGGCGACATGACCGATCTGCTCAAGTGAGATATCTTCAGGCATGCTCAAGCTCAAGCTCGGCCACGACGAAACAGATGACTTGGCCTGCTATGCAGCGCCGGTCTGCTGTGCCCATAAACCTTGCGCTTGTTCCCAGCCAACGACTGCGATGGGCGAGCCGTCTGCTTCAATAAATTGCAGTGGCCCCATGAATGTCATGTAGAACTCACTATCCATGGGGAAAAAAGTTTGGTCGTGGCGCGCGTTGCACGATTCGTAGCCATAGCCCATGGCGAGCGCGGTTGCACCGCCTTCTTCGACCCCATCGCGTACTTCCATTTTTCCTTTGGTAAGAAGATATTCGCCGGGTCCAACGTGAACGTGGCGGTTAAATGAAGACCCTTTTGGGCAATCGAAAATAGCCGTCCACGCGCCAGATTCTGGCGATACATGCAGCAATTTCCAGCGAATACCGCCTTCGGACAGCGTATCTGGAAACGGCTGCCATTCGGTTGCGTCAATCTGAACATATTCTTCTTTAACGTGTGTTTTCATCGCATTCGCTCCAGGCCCTAGGTCTGCCATGGCAATGGTTAATCGCCGCGTATTAGATTCGTTGACGGTAAAGAATATACCGCTCTATCAGGCAAATCGACACTAATTGTCAATCCGACGCGCAATTTCAATCGCGGTCACGCTTAAACCAAGCAGAACAAGTCGCGCTATTCGGGTTCGCCGTAATCTTCCTTGGCCAAGCGCGATAGCGATGTAGCCATTTTGCGGGATTGCGAATCACCCACATGCGTTTCATAGACATTGCGCACCACGCCGTACTTGTCGATGAGAAAAAATGTCGGCCAGAACCGATTTCTCATGGCCTTCCAATACGAATAATCGTTGTCGACCATAACCGGATAGGTGAGCCCGAATTCTTCGATCTTGGCGGCAATTTTTGCATGGTCACGTTCGTGGTCGAATTCCGGCGTGTGCACCGCGACTATGTGCACGGGCCGATCGGCAAAACGTTCCTGGAGTTTCTTCAGCCGGGCGATAGAGCGAAAACAGTTGTGGCAGCCATAGGTCCAGAATTCCACCAACACGGCTTGGCCGCGCAAATCTTTAAGTGATAAGGGCTGCGAGTTAAACCAGTCACTTTGCGCCCGGTGCGAGAATTCAGGCGCTGGATTATCGAGCAGCGCATGGCCTTTGCCCGCGTGACTCGGCAATACGGACGAGATGACGATTAAGGCACACGATAAGCAAGCGACGGTGGTAACTTTCCGCACCTTAGTAGCCATCGTGCGCCACAGCCGCGACACCAGAACGCTACGGGGCCGCGAATAATTTTTCTTGAACAACGCTAAACCGCCCAACATCGCGCAGCATTCCCGGATACGCGCGCGACGTCTGATCGGCGAATTCGGCCAGGCGATCGATTCGCTCGCGGGTCGGAGGGTGAGTCGAAAACATCAGTGATCCGCGCGGCTCAGAAGCATCGATCGAATCTAAGGTCGTTAAAACCAACACTAAACCTAAAGGATCGTAACCGGCTCGCGTAGCGATAATCATGCCGGCCTGGTCGGCCGACAATTCGTCCGACTGATCCAGGCCGCTCGAATACAATTTAAGACCGGCGCTCATAACCGCACCACTCACCAATGGATTGTCGGCAACATATTCACTAGCCATGCTTGCCGCAGCGTCGCGTGCAAGCACCGCACGGGCTTGCCCCATGATCGCTTTAACGTGGTGCTTTTTGACCACGTGTGCGATTTCATGCGCAAGAACACCAGCGAGTTCATCTTCCGAACGCATCAGCCGCACTAAGCCGGCGCTGATGACAACGTTGCCGCCCGGTGTTGCGAATGCGCCCAAGGAGTCCGTATCTACAATGGCGAATCGCCATGGTAAATCCGGCCGTTCCGTTTGTACCGAAAGCCAGCGACCCACCCGATTGACGTAGCTTTGTACCGTTGGATCATTGAGTGGAGGCATTGCGCCGAGTAAGCGCGCCGTGAGATCGTCACCTAGAGCGATTTCCTGATCGAGCGACAACTCGGTGGTACTAGCGACGAGGCGCTGACCAACCTCCAGAGCCTTGTTCACATCGAGTTTCTTTACAGCGTCCGCTAGCTTGCCAAAATCAAACGCAGCGGCCGACGAAACGAACAGAGAAGTTACGAAAGCAATCGCACAACCGTAGACGAGCTGCCGCTTTCTCATTGACGTTCTCCGCTGTAAGGAACATGCCGTGCGCTAAGACCACCGGCGCCGGCAAAAATTTCCGCATCTTCGCTGGACATCGCGTACTGGCCAATCGTGGCTAAGGCGTTTGGATCAGGTCGCGCGGTCTCAATTTCTGCCACTGTCAAACCGCGGATACCAATCGTCGAACTTGAACGTGCCGCTGAGCGCGAATTGGGCGAGCGGAAACTACTCAAAAACCCGCTAACTGACCGGGAAAATCCGGCAAATCCGCTACCGCTGGAACGTCCAGCCGATGCGTTCGAAGCCGCAGGCGAATCTCCGAAACGCAATTCTGTAAATCGCAGCCAGCCGCGCACGGGTTCGGCGGCCCCCGCGACACCGAGTCTCACCCATAAGCGTTGCCGTTCGAATATCTCGACCCGCGTATTCGCCCCGAGTGTCACGACCGCAGCACTCGCGCGCGACGGATCGCTGCGCAATACGGTCTCGCGGGTGGTTATAGCTCGGTCGATTACATCTTCTGTCGCGCTGCACGCTAAGCTAGCAAGCAGTCCTATTACGAGTACAAATAATCGAGGTGAAATCATTGGATTAGTTGTCCGAACAGCACTGGGATTAAAACAGACTTGGGTTTTCAATAATTATTGGCAAAAAAATTGAAGTCGTGTTCAATTCCAGCTGAACGAAATTTGCAAACAACTGTAAATCCTAACGTATTCGGCCGTAGGGCTCTGCAAGTGCGTGCTATTACCGGACGCGAGGAGCACTAATTATTATACTACGAGGACTTTCATTGGCTCACCGACGCATGATGCAATTATTCAAACGATTACTGTTTAGCGCTGCGTTGTCGTGCGGCGTCGTGAACCTCTCTGCTTATGCTGCGCAAGTCAGTTTATATGACGCAAGCCAAGGTAACTTGCCGGCGCAGCAAGGTAGTTTGGTTTTCGCTAATTTTGGGACATCAGAAACTCTAGCCCCTGCTGGCGTTGACCTCGATTCGGCCCCATTGGATAGTAACCGAGGAGGTTATACAGCAGTTCTAACAAGCCTTAATCGGAACACCGGAGTTAACTTGGATTTCGCCTTGCAAATTCAGTCCGAAAGTCACCTCGGAAACGCTAATCGTGCAGGCTTTTCAACGATTCTTCTCACGAACGACAATTTCGGTATCGAACTCGGTTTCTGGGAAAACACTATTTTCGCGCAAGACGCCAGTTTTACCAGCGCCGAGAGCATTTCGTTCGATACGACGGGCGCCCTCACTAGTTTTTCTTTACAAATCCTTGGCAGCGACTACTCGCTGGTTGCGAATGGTCTGCCCATCTTAGGAGGTTCGTTGAGGGATTATTCGACCAGTGGTGTGATCGTTTTCGGTATACCGATTTATCAAATTTCTAACTATCTATTTCTTGGTGACGATACGCAAAGCGCCCAGGCTCAAGTTACCTTAGGCGACATCTCAATTACGACCAGCGTCGTGCCAGTCCCACCGAGCATTCTGCTAATGCTTAGTGCGTGCCTAGCACTCGCGAGTCGACGCCAATTGAGCGCCTAGCCGCCGTAGCTAAATATTATTGCATCACTGTCGAGCTGGTCGACAGTGATGCTCTGCTCGACCCAAACAACCGCCGGCGCCAAATACCAAGGTCGCTGAACACTAGGCGACGATAGGATAGAGGCGAATTTCAGCCCCCGGCATGTGCGCACGCAAGTGTCTCTCTAGGCCGCACTTTGCGCGCGAACGAGCTAAAGCCGCTGGCCCGACTAGAAAATCCCTTTATGCTGGACGCCATCAACCGCTAGCATGGCACCAGATACCCACTGGGCTTTCGGCGAAGCAAGAAATACCACAGCCGCGGCAACTTCTTCCGCGGTCCCCATTCTGCCAAACGGTATAGACGCTAAAGTCGCATCGTACATGTTGCGGTCGTGCTGCTTAACCATGTCCCAAACACCACCTTCAAATTCGATTGAACCCGGTGCCACCGTGTTCACGCGAATTTTTTTCTCGGCGAGTTGTGCCGCCATCGTCTTTGCATGAGAAATTAGTCCTGCTTTGACCGCGGCATAGGCCGGCGGCCAGCCACTTTCCAGGCCCGAGCACGACGATATATGGATAATGGATCCGGATCCTCGTTGTTCCATCCACGGTACCACTTGCCAGCTCGCGCGCACGGTGGCCATCATGTCGGTGTTGAGGCTTGCTTCCCAGCCGGCTTCGTCATCGGTCATGCCGAAACCAGATGGGTTGTTCACGAGGATGTCGGTCCCACCTAACGCCTCGTTAGCAGCGTTTAAGAACCCACTGAGCGAGGCCGCATCCGAGACGTCGCAACTCGCGGCGTAGACTTTCACACCGCGAGCTTGCAACTCGGCAGCCGTACTATCCAACGCCTCTTGGCCGCGTGCGCAAATTGCGACGTTCGCACCTTCGGCTGCGAACTCGAGCGCCGTTGCACGCCCGATGCCGCGACTCGATCCAGTAATGATCGCGTTTTTCCCGACTAAACCTAGATCCATGATGGTCTCCTTTTGTAATAGCTGATAACTAAAATTTGTAAACCGAGCGATTCGCCTCTGCACTACAAAACAGCAGGTTTCATGGCGCGGCATTGTACTATCATCTATCTAATAATAATGGCCGGTCGGGAGATCTCCTACGAGCATCCCTGCCATCCAAGTTCCGGCAACCCGGAACTCATGGCGGATCAATGTTCTTTCCGTGCAGCGGTTATGCCGCCGTCAAACGAGAGGAAAAAAGTAATTATGTGGATAATTATCACGATAGCCCTAGTTCTGGTCGTAGGTTGGTTGGCACTACAACTATTTCGTTGGCCACTGTTTAACTTGGCGATGCGCGCACAGCGCCGGCGATCAGGATTAAAAGAAAAAACCATTCGCGTCGATGGTCACGATGTCATGTATCTCGAAGGGGGCCAAGGTGAACCGCTGGTCTTGCTCCACGGGTTCGGCGCGAATAAAGATAATTGGTCGCAGATCGCGCCGTTCCTCGTGCCGCACTATCGTCTCATCATTCCCGATCTCCCAGGCTTTGGCGATTCAACACGCAACGCTGACGCGCGCTATGGTGTTGATGAGCAACTTGGGCGACTGCAACAGCTGATCGAAAAACTTGAACTCGGAGCGGTTCATCTCGGTGGCAATTCGATGGGCGGATATTTCGCTGGCCTGTACGCGGCACGCAATGCGGACGCGGTAAAAAGCCAGTGGTTGCTTGCACCCGCGGGTGTCATTAGCGCACAACCCAGCGAATACGCCCGTTGCATAGAGGCCGGCGAAAACCCGTTGCTGGTTGATACACCGGCAGATTTCGCTCGACTCATCGAAATGTGCTTTACGAAAGTGCCTTACGTACCCAAGGTATTTCAACGTTGCTTGTGCGAACGGAATGTACGCGAACGCAGTTTCAACGAGAAAATTTTCGACGAACTTTTTGCCGATCCGGTTGGATTGGAAGACGAGCTCAATGGATCGCGGACGAAAACGCAGATTCTGTGGGGTGATAACGACCGGATTCTGCATTTTTCCGGGGCGCAATTGCTTGGCAACATCATCCACAACGCCGAGACGACTGTAATGGAAAAAATGGGTCACTGCCCAATGCTCGAGCGTCCCGCCGAAACAGCGGCACACTACCTAAAATTTCAAGGCGTGGAATAAGCGCGAGGCATCAATCCCCATGTCCGTATCATTCAGTCGCTTCGCCGAAGCGGTCAAACCCGAAGGGGCGTTTGAAGTTCTCGCGCTCGCGAAAAATTTAATCGCTAACGGCAAACACGTCATCGAGCTCGAAATCGGTGATAGTCCGTTTGCCACACCAGCAGCGGCGGTTACGGCCTGCTTTGCGGCAATAGAGCAAGGCAATACGCACTATGCACCATCGAGCGGGCTACTCGAGTTTCGCGAAGCCGCAAGCGAATACGTGAATCGTGAATTCAATTTGCAAACCAGTGCGGAGCATATCGTCGCCGGACCTGGGGCCAAAACATTTCAAACTCTATTCGCCGAAAGTTTCTTAAACGCCAACGATGGCGTTTTAGTATTTAGCCCTTACTTTCCTACATACGCGACAAGCATCGAGCGTCGCGGTGCGCGCATGGTGCTATCGGCGCTCAGGCAAGCACGGCGCTTTCGACCAAATATCGATGACGTGGAGAATTTTCTACGCCACGATCCTTCGCCAAAAGCGATTTACTTAAATAGTCCGCATAACCCCACCGGAGGAATTGCGATGCGGGAGGATTTGGCAGCGATTGCGAATTTAGTTCGCGGCCGTGACACTGCGGTTTTTTGCGACGAACCGTATGACCAAATGGCGTGGACTGACAAACACCATTCTTTGCTAGCCGAACCTGGCATGTTGGACCAATGTGTTGGTGCCTATACATTCAGTAAATCGTTTTCTATGAGCGGTTGGCGATTGGGGTTCTCCGTCAGTTCTGACTCGACCGCACTGATGCTCGCGAAACTTACCAATACAACCTTGTCCTGCGTACCACCGTTCGTGCAATTGGCTGGAGCGGCCGCATTACGTTCGGCGCTCGGCGAACGCGATGCAATGATGCTGGAATTTCGCACCAAGGTTTTCGACCTCGTAGGGCGACTGAATAAGATCCCCGATGTAACATGCCTTGAGCCAGGTGGCAGCTTCTACGCCTTCCCTTGTGTCGCGGAAATTTGCAACCGGCATCACATTACATCGCACGGACTTGCGATGTACCTACTCGAAGGCGCTGACGAGAATCGGGGCGTTGCGTGCGTGGGCGGCGAATGTTTCGGTGACGCGGGGGGTGGTTTTTTGCGCCTGAGTTGCTCGGAGCCAGCGGCGCGGATCGTTGAAGCGGTCGATTTTATTGAAGCCAGCTTCTTGGCGAGCGACCGGCTCGCGCATTACCTGCATGAAAAACCGCAATTTCGATTGCTCAACCCCTACGTCGTTTAGCGAGCAACAAGATACCTCGCCCACTGACTACGTGCAGGTCGATCGTCACTTGCTCGGCATTCGTTTGGCGATACCCTTCATAGCCTCTAAACCGATGTACTAGGGCCTGTTGCTCTTTCGTACAAGTCCCTGCTGAAGCCAGATTGGGGTCCAGCAAGGCAGAGCAAGCGTTGTGTAGCCGAGCTACATGAACGCGCGACGACGACGCTGGACGCCGATCTGGCCTCAGCCCTACCGGTTGCACGGGCGACAGCGACTTGTACGAAAGATCAACAGGCCCTAATCAGACGTTCGATTTCGTTGTGCATCCGCGAATCTAGTGCAACTTGGTCATCCCGAGCGTGACGCGCCGCGAACGCGGCAGCTGCGCCCCGATAACGTTTATCAGACAACACTTGGCGAACTCCGGCCAGCATTTGCTTTTCGTTGCCGTAATCCACGATTACACCCGCGCCAAAGGCGCGCACGGCCTCGGCAACAAGACGTTGTTCCGGGTGCAGAGGTGCCAGCACACATGGCACACCTGCCAGTAGAAATTGCGCCATCGTCGTATGAGTCGCGTTAAGCAGCGCGAAGTCTGCAGTATTCGCGACGGCATTTAGGTCCAGTATTTCACTCGTAAAGTGGATCTTGTCGCTACTGGCCTGATCGACGATGTGGCGCGGCAAATTGCTGTGATAGACCAGCATGGAAACAGATGAAGCGTTAATGCCGACAAAGAACTCTGCGAGACGCGGACCAGGTTTTAAATACGCATAGAACCGTGGACCCGGTGCGCTAGGCCAAACTGGCGCGGCGCCACAAGCTTCTATTGGAATCCCGTAATAGGTGAAATTTGGACGCTCACCGTAATGGTCGAATTCCGGAAAAGTGATCAAGAAATTCCCGACGGCAGAGGCGTAGAGATCGCACGCGAAGCGCAATGGCGGTTTCTCATAACGCGCGAGTAGCGCATTGATGTTGCTGCAAATAGTCCTCTCGCATTGCTCTAACGACGCTGCGGCGGTGCGATTTAAATGAGGTCGAAAGCTCGGCAAAGGTTGATCAAACAATGGTAACTCGAAGCCAGTGCCTACTGTGATACATCTTATTCCGGCAGTTAGCGCGGCAAGTACCGCAGTCGGACTATGGTCCGCAATCACAACATCGATTTTTGAAGCGTCGAACAACGCATGCCACGCACGGACTAATGCCAAAAGCCCGTCCTCGGAACCGAAGCCGACATTATTGAGAACGTGTGCCAAACCCACGGTCGGTTGAATCGCTTCGCTACTCGGACCGAATTGAAACGGTGCTTGATAAACTCGATTCAAGTTGTCGCCGAACAAAGCGCCGACAGGCCTGAGAACTCTCGACGCCAAATTGACGTCGTGTCCCGTGCCGCGTAGATACGCGGCGATGGGCGCTAAACGTCGGAGGTGACCGAGGCCTGCTCCGAGCTCCCAGCAACACAGAATATTCGCCATGACAGATTTACTAATCGATTCCGGCTAGATAAGTTCGATCAAATTTATCACAGATCGATCGCATGAATTAGATGCTAGACAGCTTCGTGCGGGCGATTAACCAGCGCGATCCACGACAACATCGCCAAGGCCAAAATGATTAAGACCATACCGACGGTCTCATTTGGATTCATGCGATCGCCGAGGTGGTAGGCCGATGAGGCTGTCGCAAAAACGGGGATTGCGAGTAACGCAATACTGGCGACGCCAGCGGACAGACGCTGTAACAAATAAAACCACACAACCCAGCCGAGCCCTGACGGCAGGACTGCGGTGAATACCAGTACGCCGAGGAATTGGGGTGTCCAAACGGTTGGCGGTTCACCGCTGGTTAGAGCAATTGGGATCAAGACAATCGATCCGAACAGCAACTGCCAAGCCGTCAACGAGATAAGATCGACATCTCCGTGACGTTGCATTCGTTTGACAATGATGGCGCTTGCGGCCCACGCGAGGCCAGCAAGCAAAGCGATCAGCTTACTTTGGACAGAGCCGCTTAGAGCCCAAGGTTCTAGTATAGACAGCAAGCCCCCGGCCGCTAGACCGACCGCCCAATACTGCGCCGTGACCATGCGCTCGCCGAGCAGGAATGCTGCAAACAGGATTGTCCAAAACGGCATAGTGAAAACGAGTATGGCGCTGCTTCCCACGCCACCATCCACCAAAGATAATTGAGAGCAGGTCACGAAAATCGAGGTTTGGACGAGCCCAAGCATGATTGTCTCTGGGATCCTAACCGGTCGGAGCCGGCGGCCAAGCATGGGCAATACCGCTAATAGAACGACCGCCGCCAAAAATGTACGTTGAGCCGCGAATGTAATTGGACCCGCATTGGCCAATGCGATTTTCATCATCACCCAGCTGTAACCCCAAATTACGATCAGGAATAAATAGGCCAGCGGTACGAAGCCGCGAAACCTCAAAGGTTTCTCCTGCCTGGTTGGGGCGATGAACTAATGTTGTGTGTAGGGCACGATGCCGCATTCGAATACGCGACCGCTCGAGCGCACGCAGGCATCGCTAGTTGTTGGTCATCCAAAAGCGGGGCCAGTGAATTGACTCGCGCGTCGCTCTTCTAGTGGCCAATGTAAAAAAGTGGCAATTACCGACAACCCAATGGCTAATAGCCACATGGAATCATAGGAGCCGGTCCGTTCAAATAGATATCCGCCCAGCCAGACACCGACAAAAGCGCCGAGTTGATGGGCCATAAACACGAAGCCGAATAAAGTTCCAAGATATCGCGTGCCAAACATAACAGCGACCAATCCCGAGGTCAGCGGAACCGTAGACAACCACAACAATCCTAAAGTCGCGGCAAACAACAAGACCGCTGTGTCCGACTTGCTCGATACTAGAAAAACGGCGATGACTATCGCACGTGCGGCGTAAATTGCGCTTAACAGAATTCTCTTGCTGTAGCGCCCCCCGAAAATCCCCGCACTAAAGGCGCCAAAAATATTAAACAAGCCGATTAAGCTAAGCGCCCACGCCGCCAAACTAGAACTGATGCCAATATCGCTAAGATACGGTGGAAAATGCACCATTATAAACGACACATGGAAGCCGCAAACGAAAAAGCCACTGACAAGCAGCACATAGCTGCGGTGACCAAACGCTGCATACACGGCCCCTTTAAATGATAACGGTGGTACAACATCCACGGTACGACGTGGGGAATCGGCCGCAAACGGCACCGCTAACACGATGACCGTAAGCACCGTTGCGGCCATACACCACAGCGCCACCGGCCAGCCGTAATTTGCGATAAATCCCTGACCTATCGGCGCAAACAGGAACTGCCCCACGCTGCCAGCTGCAGTAGCTATGCCAAGCGCAGTAGAACGCCGAGCGGCGGGCATGAGTCGACCAAGGGCTGCAATGACGACAGGAAAACCGACACCAGACAGTGACATTCCGACCAACAACCCGGCCGTGAGGTAAAGAGATTGCGGTGTTGTACACAGCGGAATAAGGGCGAGCCCCAAGGCGTATCCGCAGGCGCCGATGACAATAACTCGACGACAACCGTAACGATCAGCCAAGGCACCGGCAGCCGGCTGCAGCAAGCCCCACACCAGGTGTTGAATTCCAATCGCCAACGCGACAACGTCCCGACCCCAGCCGTTGCTGAGCGAAATCGGATCAGTGAATAAGCCGAGCGTACTGCGCGGACCGAGCACGAGAATTGCTATGAGGCTTGCACTGAGGACGATTAAGTTAGGTCGATTGATCCAATAATCGCGGGCGGGATCTGGAGTCACGATGCGGAAAACGTCTGATAGGTGGGCGAGCGCGCACCCTACGCGAATCCGATTATAGTGAATAGCGTTTTGTCACAGCACCGCAACAATAAATTCAATCTCGGGGCAATGCATTGATTTGGCTCCGTGCGGATGCCATCCTAAAGCTCACATTAGAATTAGATTCGGAGTTAAAAACATGCGCGTCGGTTATTTTCCTTGCACCCAAGATGCACCCAACGGCGCTAACGTCGCCACCATGATCGACGAGATCATTGAACAGGCTAAAATGTGCGAATCGGTGGGGTTCGACGGTTTCTTTTTCACCGAACACCATCAGCAAGAAGACGCCTACCTCCCGGCACCAGTGTTAATGGCCGGCCTCGTCGGCATGCATACCACGACATTGAATGTCGGAACCTGCGTTTTACTAATGCCGCTGTACCATCCGATCCGACTTGCAGAAGACATCGCGGTAATTGATCAGGCGACAAAAGGCCGTTTCTTGGCTGCAGCCGCCGGCATCGGCTATCAACCGGCAGATTTCGAGGCGTTTGGCGTGCGCCAATCGCAGCGTGTAAGGCGTACTGAAGAAGGCGTTGATATCTTGCGACACGCCTGGAGTGGCGACACGTTTAGCTACCCAAGTAAGTATCACACGATAGAAAACGTGCGCGTTACCCCGCGGCCCTACCAAGACGGTGGCCCGCCAATCTGGTTGGCCGGTTGGTCACCACCGGGTTTGGCCCGAGCCGGGCGCATGGCCGATGCGTGGATCGCAGATCCTATCCAGTCGATCTCAGTGATCAAGGATTACGCAGATCAGTACCGTGCCGAAGCCAAAAAACATGGCCGCGACCCGTCGATTATATTAATGCGTGACTGTGTCATCGGCTCGAGCCGCGAAGATACTATCGCCAAAAGCAAACCAACCATGGATACGCACCGTTGGTACTACGAATTTGGCGGCTATATTCAAGACGAACACATTAAAGATTTAAAGGGCCCACAAGACCTGACTTTTGAGATTGCGTCCAAAGAACGCTTAATCGCCGGCACCCCGGAAGAATGCCTAGAACAATTATCGATGTGGTCCGAAGTTGTGCAACCCGATTACTTAATGTTGCGCATGCGTCAAGCAGGCGGACCGCCGCAATCTGAGGCATTAGAAGACATCCGTTTGTTTGGCGAAAAAGTCATTCCGAAACTGTAATGCGACAAATTTCATGAATGATGATGTCAGCCAAATCGTACCGTTATACGGCATCGGCGATGCGTCTTATCAAGCGGCGGGTGGCGACACTGGCATCCGTCGCTTGGTTGATGCATTTTACGATGACATGGAAACCTCACAACAAGCAAAAATAGTCCGTGGCATGCACCCTGACGATTTAACGACGTCGCGGGATAAACTTGCGCGGTTTTTGTGCGGTTGGTTAAACGGTCCGAACCGCTACAACGAAAAATATGGGACGATAAGCATCCCGGCCGCGCATGCCCATTTAACAATCAGCTCGGCGGAACGCGATGCTTGGCTAAATTGTATGGAACGCGCGATCAGTGCGCAGCCTTACCAAAACGATTTCAAAACGTATCTATTGAATCAACTTAAAGTACCGGCCAATCGGGTCACCCAGGACGAGTCGTCTTAAATTACGATTAAGGATGCTTGCGTTAAGAGAATGAAAACGACGATAAGGCTTGCCCTGTCCGCCGCACTACTTTCTTTTTCGGCAATCGCCGTCGGCTACTCCGCTTATGGCCTTGGGCAGCTAGAGTGTAAGACCTACCTTGATAGACGCGGTGAAGATCAGGAAAAGCACGATGTGACAAATACATCGTACATTCACGCTTATTTATCCGGCTACCTGACGGCAGGAAATACCATGCATGGTCTCGTCGGGGACACCGCGAAAGATGTATCAATAGACATTCACAAAATGGTGCAGTGGCTGGATGCGTGGTGTTTAAAAAACACGACAACGTCCGTATCGGTAGCCTTAGAATCATTTTGGGTTGAAGCGGCGAAAGCTAAAGAACAACTACGACGCACGAACCCTACGCAAAACCGTCGATAATTAAGCACCGATATGAACGCGGCGCGCGCCGGGATCGTCGGTTAAAATCAATCATCTCTGTACAGTTATATAAGGAACCGGTTGCAATGAATGGCGCTGAAGCCCTACTTAAAACGCTGGTCGACGCGGGAATTGAAATTTGTTTCGCGAACCCCGGAACCTCAGAAATGCATCTCGTGTCGGCCATCGGCCGCTCGGACGAAGTCCGCCCCATATTGTGTTTGTTTGAAGGCGTCGTAACCGGTGCCGCCGATGGTTATGCGCGCATGGCGGACAAACCAGCGATCACTTTGCTGCATCTCGGGCCGGGCCTCGCCAATGGCATGGCCAATCTCCACAACGCGAAAAAAGCCCATATACCGATGGTGAATATTGTCGGTGATCATGCGCCGTATCACCTGCCGCACAACGCACCACTAACGTCCGATGTAACCGCCCACGCGAAGATCAATTCTGCCTGGGTAAAAACATCGACCTCGGCGGATAACCTAGCAAAACTCGGCGCAACCGCCGTTCAGAAAGCCAGTGTCGGTACTGGCCGAGTTGCGACTTTAATCGCGGCAGCAAATCACGCTTGGGAACCAGCAGAAAAATCTTATCGCGCGCTTAAACCTAAGAAATTGCCAACGGTGTCTGCTGATGTCGTGGGTGCTGTCGCGGACTTACTGTGCAATGGCAAAAAAACCGCGATCGTGCTCGGCGGCCACGCCTTGCGTGAAGATGCGCTTGTCTTAGCGGGACGCATAGCGGAGAAAACGGGCAGCCCCTTGTTCGGCGAAACCTTCCCTACTCGCCACCAACGCGGAGCCGGGCGTGTGAACATCGCGCGGGTCCCGTACTTCGCCGAACACGCGTTGGGAGTACTCGGGGAATACGAACAATTTATTTTGATTGGCGCGGCAACACCGGTCGCGTTTTTCGCCTATCCGGATACGCCCAGCGTGCTTGTTCCGCCAGACTCGAATGTCACAACGCTGGCGAGCATCGACGAAGCTGTGCTACCTGCATTGAGCGCATTGGCCGACATGCTGGAGGCCGGAGTTGGCTTGGAAAGCCTACAAGACAGGGTATTGCCGAATCCGCCCTCGGGTCCGCTAACCGCCGGCACGATCGGCGACACCATTGCATCGCTGCTTCCAGACAATGCGATTATTTCGGATGAAGGGATCACCTGCGCCGCTGAGATATTTGCGCGCACAGCAAGCGCCGAGCGACACGATTGGTTAGCCATCACCGGCGGCGCAATTGGGCAAGGCTTACCGGTTAGTTTCGGCGCGGCGATAGCCTGTCCCGATCGGAAGGTCGTGGCCTTACAGGCCGACGGTAGCGCTATGTACACTGTCCAGTCGCTGTGGAGTATGGCGCGCGAGAATACCGATGTTGTGATCGTTTTACTCAACAACGATAGCTATGCGATTTTAAATATTGAACTTGCGCGTCTAAAAACCGGCCAACCCAGTGATAAGACCTTATCCATGCTCGACATTGGTCACCCGTCGCTCGATTGGCAAAGCATCGCCGCCGGCATGAACGTTAAAGCGAGCCGCGCGAACACAGCCGAAGAATTTCATACGCAATTTGGAGCAGCAATGAAAACGAAAGGACCGCATCTCATTGAGACCGTGATCAAACAAGACATCGCCGCGATCTTCTCTATGGAAAACTAAAAGCCTGCTTAGCTTGCCCCAACTTGAGTGCGTAAAAACGGAATAACGATTTCTCTAACCGCCAACGGGTTGTCAGCGAACGGCCAGTGCCCGCTGTCCTCGAGATAAACGATATTCGCGCGCGGGAATACGTCGCGTTGGGCCTCGGCGAATCGGTGGGGGACATACGGATCGGCTTTACCCCAGACGACCAGTGCATCCAAATCTAAGGGTTTGAGCGCTTGCGTTAATTCGCGCGCTGCACCACCTAGGTCAGTAGTGGCGCGATAGAGTTTCAACACGGCGCGCTTGGTACCCTTATCGAGACTGGAAAACATTCGGTCGACAAACTCGCGCGGCAGTCCACGCGGATTGCCGTGCTTGAGCGCGAGATCAAATCCAAAGCGTGTTGTGATCGCCTGCGAAATTTCGCCAATTACCGGTGCGCGCCAGACGCGCGCCAGATAATGCCATTGATAACCTGGCATCACCCCAATATTAAATAAGGTAAGGCTTGCGACTTTATCTGGGTTCGCGGCCGCCCAAGCTAATCCCCATGGTCCACCGAAGTCGTGCAATACCAGGTGCACTTTGCTTAAGCCAAGCGCGTCCACTAACTCACCAAGGTGAGCAGCGTATCCAGGAATGGTGTAGGTGAAACTATCTGGTTTTTCAGCCTTACCGAAGCCCGGCATGTCAGGTGCTATGGCACGACCAAACTCGCCGACGTCGGTCATTAACGGCAACCAGTCTGCGCCGCAACCCGGGTTGCCGTGCACGAACAAGACAGTTTCGCTAAGGTCGCCGCCCGTATCGAATACAGGCGTGCGCGTGCCGGCCAATTGCATTTGGTGTTGCTTCATGTCCCTGGCTACCTGCTGATCATTCTTAACGGACGATCAGGATCGCAGGAAGGCCCGGCGAAATCCAACGCAAGCTGGGTACGGATAGATCCGACCCAGCTTACGGAGCGCAACAACTCCTCAAGTACACTTCGCCGACCTTAGCCGGGAATGACAGTGTAGAAGTTTAGTTATTGCGTAGGGCTTGCTTTGGTAATTTTTAGGAGGGGGTGACGTTCTCTGCTTGCGGGCCTTTTTGTCCTTGGGTAACTTCCATCGTTACCGTTTGACCTTCTTGTAGACTCTTACGTCCTTCGCCATTGATTGCACTGTGATGCACGAAGACGTCTTTGCCGTTTTCTTGCTCTATGAATCCATAACCTTTGTCATCGCTGAACCATTTTACGGTTCCGGTTACTCGCTCTGCCATATCAAACACTCACTTATTTCAAATTGCCAAATAGTATTGGCGTTGTTGGGCACTGATTCTCTTGCTCAGCTGGAACTCATAATACGCATGTTTTCGCGTCGATTCTATGAAAATCAAGCGAAAGTGATCCTGAGCAAATTGGCGCAGCGCACAATAAACCCCAAGGTACCAACTTTGAGGACGTCAGCGCTAGCTAGGAAATTCATTCCGCGTGTTCAATCGTGATCAATAATCCGCCCTCTTAAAGACTTAGTCCGCCCCCGTTTAACTTTGGTATCGAGACGGCGCGCGCGCGCGTTGACGCTAGGTTTCGTCGGCCTACGACGTTTAGGCTGGTGAGCAACTTTGCCAATTAGCTCAATTAATCGGTTGCGAGCAATTTCTCGATTGCGTTCTTGGCTACGTGATTCCTGCGCCTTGATTACGACCACGCCGTCTTTCGTCACGCGATAATCAGACAGTGTGAGGAGTCGTTGCTTCAACTGTTCCGGCAACGACGAACTTCGGATGTCGAAACGCAAATGAACCGCGCTCGACACCTTGTTCACATGTTGACCGCCCGGACCTTGGGCGCGAACGGCACGCATTTCGAATTCTTCTTCGGCAATCGTGATGTGGTGGTTAATTCTTAGCATGCCTGATCCGTTAGCGGCCGCAGCGCAGCCAGATTCTGTCGGCTGAGGCGGCCTGAAAGAATGGCAACGTTGACGAAATCGCGAAGCGCGGCGGCCCGTAGCCCCGAACAGCGAAGCGCTACGACGTTAAGACTCCGCGGCATTTGCGCAGTTAATACAGAGAAGTATTGAGGGATCAAACTCCAGACGTTTGCTTTCGACGACTTCACCGCAGCGTACGCAATCGCCATACTCATCGCGCTCAACACGTTGCAACGCCACTTCGATGCGCTGTAATTGGACTTTGCGTCGACGCTTAACTTCCAGAGACATGGCCTGGCCCTGCATCGCATCCATGCGCGAT
The DNA here is from genome assembly GCA_047611905.1 of Gammaproteobacteria bacterium. Classification (GTDB taxonomy): domain Bacteria; phylum Pseudomonadota; class Gammaproteobacteria; genus UBA11873. The sequence goes on from JBLFWZ010000004.1 coordinate 51,598, forward strand.
AAGCGCCCAACCCGACTCTGATCCAGTTCCACAACTTCGGACGACTCAGCGCTGCTTAGCTCGAGCGCGAGTAACTCGTCTCGAATTTGCAGCAACTTGAGTTTGATTATTTCGTTATCGATTGGATTTACCCTCAGTTTCCGCGCAACTGCACTAGGAGCCTGGCGGCCTTAGACGTTCGTCATGAGGGAACGTCCCGTTTGCGTTGTTCTTAATGTACTTCTAAGGCGAATAGTCATTCTATTTAACGAGAATGTACACTGGAAACGGCCAAACCCGGCGTTTCCGCACGACCGCAGGGATGCAGGAGGTACGACCCCATGGATGGGGGAGGTAGAGCAACGCAGGAGCAGTTGCCGACCACTGCAGGGATGCAGGAGATAGAGCAACGCAGGAGCAGTTGCCGAGTAGAACCCCCTAGTATCGGCTGCCAACCCAAGACATCCACACGGCCCGCGGTAAATCATCAGGACAGGAAGCTAAAATTTCGAAACCTCTGATCCGCTAGCTCGGTTCCGGCGCGTAGTGAATCGTCGATAGAAATTTAATCGGTAATTCGATCAGTCTGTCTGGCCCATGCGGAATTTTTCCTTGAAAACTTATCGCGTCGCCGTGCTCTAAGACATAGGAATTTTTCCCCACGCGATACTCAATTCTTCCTTCCAACATGTAGATAAATTCCGTCCCTTCATGCTGAAAACGGGGAAACAATTCCGACTCATCATCTAAAGTGATCAAGAAAGGTTCGAATAACTTCTTTGGTCCCTGATCATAGGACAATAGTTCATAGGAATGTCCGCGCTTGGTTCCGCGTCGCGCGACGTCCATTCCCTGGCCGCGTGGAACAAATTTCGCCCCGCCATCCGGAATATCGAAGTCTTTAAACAAGTTCGACATTGACACGCCTAAGGACTGACATATTCGTTGCAAAGCATCAAGACTTGGCGTCGCTTGGTCATTCTCGATGCGACTGATCATACCGCGACTCACGCCAGATAATTCAGACACATCCTGGATCGTTAGATGTTGATTTAGGCGATGTCGCTTTAAGGTCATACCGACGAACGCGCCGAGATTACTCGCGTCGGCGACATCTTCACCGTCTGCTTCGAGCGCAGGAGGAGTGGCAGATTGCTTTGACACCGTCACCCGCTACCTCCTAGTAAAAATCTACGTAACGCTCGATTTCCCAATCCGACACGTGACGCGAATATTCAATCCACTCCATGCGTTTCACGTCGATAAACTCTCCAACGATCTGCTTGCCGAGCGCGTCGGCGAAAAATTTATCTGCTTCGAGTGCGGCTAGGGCTTCGCCAAGGTTTTGCGGTAGCAAGCCTATTTTGTGTTTACGCCGATCTTTTTCACTCATCTCGTAGAAATTAACGTTGCGCGGTGGACCCGGATCCAGCTCACGTTCTACGCCATCGAGCCCAGCGGCAATCATGGCAGCCCCGGCTAGGTAGGGGTTGCAACTTGAGTCCGCCAAACGTAATTCCAAGTGCCCGTACGGTACCCGAATCATTGAGGTGCGATTGTTGTCGCCGTATGAAATGAAGGCCGGCGCCCAGGTGGCACCCGATAGCGCTCGCCCAACGACCAAGCGCGCGTATGAATTCACGGACGGTGCACACAAGGCCGTGAGGGCAGGTGCATGCGCGAGCAAACCAGCGAGAAAATGGTAGCCCGTTTTGGACAATCCGAGCCCGTTCGGATCATTGTCATCTTGAAAAATGTTCTTATTGCCCGGTTCTGCAATCGACACATGCATGTGCATGCCGCTTCCAGTTCGATCGCTAAACGGCTTCGGCATAAACGAACAAAGCAGTCCGTGTTCGTGCGCGATTTCTCCCGCCGCCATGCGGAAAAAGACGAAGCGATCGGCGGACGTTAATGCGTCAGTGTAGGTATAGTTAAGTTCGAATTGTCCGTTGCCGTCTTCGTGATCGATTTGATAAACATCGAAACCAACCTGTTGCAGGCTACTGACGAGTTCCTCAATTACCGATCGGCTACGCGATAAACCTTTATAATCGTAACAAGGTTTTTCCAAACGATCAGTCGGATCAGCTGGCGTGATGTCGCCATTGTCCTGACGCTTTAGCAACATAAATTCTGGTTCAATGCCGGTGTTGATCGTCCAGCCGCGGGCGGCGGTTTTTGCCAGTTGGCGTTTCATCACTTCGCGGGTATCGAACGGCCAAGGTTCTCCATCGACAGTGCCGTCGCAAACCAAACGCGCGTAGCCTGGTTGCCATGGCACTAGGCACAAGGTATTTAGATCACCGACGGCCATGAAATCGTGGTCCTGCGGGCCTTGGCCGAGTCCCCAGGCAGCGAATCCGGCAAATCCAGCGCCGTCTGTCAGAATCATGTCTAAGTGTTCGGCAGGCACAGACTTCGTTTTCGCGACACCGTGAATATCGACAAATTGCGCCAAGATAAACCTGATTTCATTGGCCTTTAAAAAAGCTTTTGCCTCGCTCGGAGTCATACCCGTTCCTCACTATTTAGCAGCGCGCGAAAATCATCGAACCCAATGACGGCCCCATCGCGCTCTAGGGCCACCGTGCTTAGAATGCCGAACAAGAATATCGCGTCTGCCGGCGCACAAATGATCCTGTCGTGCACTGGGTTTTGCTGCCGACGAATCGCAACTTCGCAGTGCGCCAAGCGGGTCGCTATCCAGGTCGCGGCGCCGACCTGCGCAATCTCCATCGGACACAGTTCGGAAAACATGTCTGCAACGTAAGGACCGCCGCACGCGATTTCGGCCGCTTCATAATCCAGGATTAGGA